>CAJAHV010000045.1 GCA_903939555.1 uncultured Alphaproteobacteria bacterium
GCGGTCGAAGTCGCGCGCCAGCAGGTCGAAAGCGGCGCGCAGATTCTTGACGTCAACATGGACGAGGGGCTGCTCGATGCCCATCATGCCATGACGACCTTCCTCAAGCTGATCGCTGCCGAGCCCGATATCTCTCGCGTGCCCGTGATGGTCGACAGTTCGAAATGGAGCGTGATCGAAGCCGGCTTGAAATGCGTTTCTGGCAAGCCGATCGTCAATTCGATCAGCATGAAGGAAGGCGAAGCGAGTTTCCTCGAACAGGCCGCCAAGGTGCAGCGCTATGGCGCGGCCGTTGTCGTTATGGCGTTCGACGAACAGGGGCAGGCCGATACCGGCGCCCGCAAGGTCGAAATCTGCGAACGTGCCTATAAGCTGCTCGTCGCCAACGGCTTTCCGCCTGAGGACATCATCTTTGATCCCAATATCTTCGCGGTGGCGACGGGTATCGAGGAGCATAACAACTACGGCGTCGATTTCATCGAGGCGTGCCGCGAGATTCGCAAGCGGTGCCCGCACGCCCATATTTCGGGTGGTCTGTCGAACCTGAGTTTTTCCTTCCGCGGCAACGAGCCGGTGCGCCGCGCGATGCATTCGATTTTCCTCTTCCATGCGATCCCGGCCGGGCTCGACATGGCGATCGTCAATGCTGGGCAACTGGATGTCTATGACACCATCGATCCCGAACTGCGCGAGGCCTGCGAGGATGTCGTCCTCAATCGCCGGCCCGATGCGACCGATCGTCTGCTGGAAATTGCCGATCGCTTTCGCGGCGATGGCAGCGTCGCCGAAAAAGCCACCGAGGCGTGGCGCGAGCTGCCGGTGACGAAGCGTCTCGAACATGCGCTGGTAAAGGGCCTCGATGCGTTCGTCGTCGAAGATACCGAGGAAGCGCGGTTGCAGGCCTTCAACAGCGGCGGCCGGCCGATCGATGTCATCGAGGGGCCGTTGATGGACGGCATGAACGTGGTGGGTGACCTGTTCGGCAGCGGCAAGATGTTCCTGCCCCAGGTCGTCAAGTCGGCGCGCGTCATGAAAAAGGCAGTGGCGCACCTGCTGCCCTATATCGAGGCCGAAAAATCCGCCGGATCAAGCTCCAAGGGCAAGATCATCATGGCGACGGTGAAGGGCGATGTGCACGATATCGGCAAGAACATCGTTGGCGTCGTCCTCCAGTGCAACAATTTCGAAGTCATCGACCTCGGCGTCATGGTGCCCTTCCAGACCATCCTGAAGGCCGCCAATGATGAAGGTGCCGACATGATCGGCCTGTCGGGGCTGATCACCCCGTCATTGGACGAGATGGTGACGGTCGCGGCCGAAATGCAGCGAACGGGCATGACCATGCCTCTTCTTATCGGCGGGGCGACGACCAGCCGCGTCCACACCGCGCTGCGCATCGCGCCGGCCTATGATGGCCCGGTCATCCATGTCCTCGATGCCAGCCGCGCGGTCGGCGTGGCGGGGACGCTGGTCAGCGACACGCTGAAGGCTGAACTCGTGCGCGCCACGGCGGCCGAATATGAGGATATCCGCATCAAGCGTGCCGGCAACAAACAGTCGGAACTGGTCGGCATCGCTGCGGCGCGTGCCAATGCCTATACCCCTGATTTCATCGCCCACCCGCCGGTGCGCCCGGCCTTTACCGGGGTGCAGGCCATCGATGATGTGACGGTAGCGGATCTCATCCCCTACATCGACTGGACGCCGTTTTTCCAGGCATGGGAACTGGCCGGCAATTATCCGGCGATCCTGACCGATGAAGTCGTTGGCGAAAGTGCCACCAACCTGTTCGCCGATGCGCAAAAGATGCTCGGGCAGATCGTCGATGAAGCCTGGCTGCGGCCGCGCGGTGTTGTCGCCATCTGGCCGGCGCGGCGTGAAGACGATGATGTGCTGGTCTTTGGAGGCGACAACCGCGCCGAGGAACTGGCGCGCTTTCCTTTCCTGCGCCAGCAGATCGCCAAGCGCGAGGGCCGGCCCAATTCCTGCCTTGCCGATTTCATCTCGCCCGAAGGTGACTGGCTCGGTGGCTTTGCGGTGACAGCAGGGGATGGCATCGAGCCGCATCTGGCGCGCTTCAAGGCTGCGCATGACGATTATCAGGACATCCTGCTCAAAGCGCTCGCCGATCGGCTGGCGGAAGCCTTTGCGGAGTATCTGCACGAGCGGGTGCGCCGCGAAATCTGGGGCTATGAGGCCACGCCGAAGCAGTCGAACGACGATCTCATCCGCGAAAAATACAAGGGCATCCGTCCGGCGCCGGGCTATCCTGCCTGTCCCGAGCACAGTCTGAAGGCGCAGTTGTTCGATCTGATGCGCACAACCGACCGCACCGGCATCACGCTGACCGAAAGCTTTGCTATGCTGCCGACGGCGAGTGTTTCGGGCTTTTACTTCGCCCATCCCGAGAGCAGCTATTTCGGCGTTGCCCGCATCGGCCGCGACCAATTGGCCGATTATGCGGTGCGGCGCGGCGTCAGCAACGAACAGGCCGAAACCTGGTGCCGTCCCAACCTTGACTAGCCGCCCGGCGCCGCGCCAATTGAGGCGGGCAATGGGGGCAGGGGTGATGACGCAGGTTTCAAGGCGCGGCCTGATGGGTATCGCGGGAGCGGCGGCCGTGTTGCCGGTGGCAGCACACGCGCAGGCCATGCCGGGCCTGTCGGGGCTGCCGCGGTTCGGCCCGGCGCCTGATATCGCGCACCTGCTCTACAATGAAAATCCCTATGGGCCGCCGCCCAGTGCCATCCGTGCGATGGCCGAGCGGGCGGCACAGGGTTGCTATTACGTCGACGATATCGAACCGAAACTGGCGGCGCTGATCGCCGAACGGCTGGGGGTCGGCGTCGATAATATCGTCATGGGCAATGGCTCGAGCGAAGTGCTCTGGGCCGCAGCCTCGGCCTGGGGTCGCAAGGGCGCGATCCTGACGCCGGAACTGATCTTCGACGAACCTCTGGTCTATGCCAAAACGCTCGACATTCCGGTGCGCACTGTGCCGATGGCGCCCGATCTCGGCATCGATCTTGTCGCCTTGCAGGCCGGTATCACCGCCGACACGGCGTTGATCTATGTCTGCAACCCAAACAATCCGACCGGGCTGTTGCTCGATCCGGTGGCGTTGCGGCGATTCATTGTCGCGGTCGCCCCCAAAGCCACGGTGATGGTCGATGAAGCCTATGTCGAACTGACCGACGACCCCACCCGCAACACC
>CAJAHV010000046.1 GCA_903939555.1 uncultured Alphaproteobacteria bacterium
GGCGGGTGATGGCGGGCATTGGTGCCGGTGTAGCGCATCTGCGCCAATGCCCGCCATCCTTCAGTAGCCCGCCGCCCTGCCCGGCAGCCGCGCCAGAAAGCCTGCCGCCTGCGTGCGGATCGCATCCTGTTCGGCCGGGGCGAAGCGGTCCCAACCGTCGTACATGCGCAGCAGGCGATGATTGCGGCCAAGCAGATCGCGGTGGCGGGCGAGGAAGTCCCAATACAGGCTGTTGAACGGGCAGGCATCGGGGCCGGTGCGCTGCTTCACCTTGTAGCGGCAGCCGCTGCAATAATCCGACATGCGGTTGATATAGGCGCCGCCGGCAGCATAGGGCTTCGACCCCATCAGGCCGCCATCGGCGAACTGGCTCATGCCGATGACATTGGGGGTTTCGACCCATTCATAGGCATCGTCGTACACCGCCAGGAACCATATATGGACCTGATGCGGATCAACCCCGGTCAGCATGGCGAAATTGCCGAGCACCATCAGCCGCTGGATATGATGGGCATGGGCGTGGCGGCGGGTGGCACCAATGCTTTGCGACAGGCAGCGCAGGTCGGTATCCCCCGTCCAGTAGAAACCCGGCAGGTCACGCGTGGCGCCAAGATGGTTGCGCGCGGCATAGTCCGGCCCGGCGATCCAGTGGATGCCGCGGACATATTCGCGCCAGCCGAGGATTTGCCGGATGAAGCCTTCGGCGGCGTTGATCGGCACCGTGCCGGCGCGCCAGGCGGCTTCGGCGGCCCGGCAGACCTCGAGCGGCAGCAGCAGCCCGGCGTTGAGCAGCGGTGACAATTGGCTGTGGAACATATGGTCCTGCCCGGCGACCATCGCATCCTGATAATCGCCGAACTGCGCCAGCCGGTGCGCGATGAAATCCGCAAGGCAGGCCAGCGCCTGATCGCGCGTGACGGCATGGCCAAAGGGCAGCAGATCGCCGAAATGCCCGCCGAAGCGCGCCGCGACCAGCGCCAGCACGGCTTCGGTGATCGCATCGGGGGCAAATTGCGGCGGCGCCGGATAGGCGAGGCCCTTTTTGGGGGCTTTGCGGTTCTCGCTGTCGTAATTCCACACCCCGCCAGCGGGTTGGGTGCCGTCCATCAAGATGCCGGTGCGGCGGCGCAGCAGGCGGTAATAATCCTCCATGACGAAGCGTTTGCGACCCTGTGCCCAATCGGCAAAATCGGCGCGGCGGTCGATGAAGCGATCATCGGGCAAGATGGTGCACGGCAGGCCGGTCAGCGCGCCCCAGCCCTGCTGCATCGCCAGCACGCGCCATTCGCCGGCTTCGACCGTGATGATTTCAGTCGCGGCATGGCGGCTGGCGGCGCGGGCGATCTCGCCATCAAAGCCGTGCGTATTGGCCGGATCGTCGAGACTGACATAATCGACCGTCCAGCCCGCCGCGCGCAATTCAGCAGCGAAGTGGCGCATCGCGCTGAAGATGAAGGCGAGCTTCTTTTGATGATGGCCAACATAGGTCGCCTCGGTAGCGACTTCGGCCATCAGCACGACAGCATCGCCGAGGCGAGACCCGGCAAGCGCGGCAAGGCTGGCGGAAAGCTGATCGCCAAGAATCGGGATGAGGATAGTCATGCGCTGCTGTTGCCGCACGGGGCGGCATGGTCAACGCGGGGCTTGGTCGCGGCGATCAGTCGAACAGGCCGACCGCGCCTTCCGCCCAGACCAGCAGAACCAGGAACACCAGGCCGCCAGCGATGGCGATGCGGGCACGACGATCGGCGGTAAGCCGTTCCACGACTTCATAGGCGACGCCCGCGCCAACAAACATGCCACCAAGCAACGCGAAGTCGGCCGCGTCCCACTGTACTGCACTGGTGAACTGCATCGCCACCAGAGGCACCAGCAGACCCAGTAGCGCAAGGCCCCAGACGGCAAGTTTCAGGCGCGAAAACTGCGGTGCGACACGTGCGGTGCGGGTCATGATGACAGCTTTCGGCAACAGCGGCGGTGGCCCAACCGCAGATAATGATACCAGCCTAGCGCTGCGGTGACCAGTTCGTCATGTTGACGCTGTCTTCGACCATCCAGACCTTGCCGTTTTCGCCGATGAACATCTTTTCCATTTCGGCGCGGTTGAACGGCCGGGCGCCGAGGCGGCCGAGGATGGCGACCTGATGGCCCGATTCATCGACGGCACGATCGCGATCAAGCCCCTTGGAGACGGCCAGCGCCGGCTGTTTGGTGCGGGCAAAGGCGATCAGTTCGGGCTTGGGCGGCGGCGAGAAGCCATAGAAGTTCGGCTGGCTTTCGGGTGACATCAACTGGATGACCTTCATGCCGTTGCGGCCATCGGCGACATAGGCAAAGGCCGACGCATTGGTGCTGCCGACGATGACATCCTCGACATCGTTGAGCTTTCCGTCGGCGGTGTAGCGCATATAGACGCGCGGGGCCTCGGGCTGCTTCACATCGACGATATACAGCCCTTCGGCCTTGCCGGCGACATAGGCGTAGGTGCGGGCGAGATAGACCTTGCGCGCATCGGCCATCGGGACGACGGCGCCCGGCACCAGCACCGGCGCATCGAGACGGGTGACATCGAGCACTTCGAGGCCCTTGGCCGTTGTCACCCAGAGATAACGGAACTGGAGGGCCGAGGCGCGCGGATCGTCCATGGCCACGGTCGCGGCAAGGCGCGGCTTCAGCGGATCGTCGAGATTGACGACGACCAGTGCCTTGGGCGTGGTGATATAGGCGAAATGGCCGCCAAGGATGATATGGCGCGCGCCGGTGAGCACGCCGCCGGGGTTCCATGTTACCGCGCGCTTGAAGAAATTGTTGCGCGGCTCGCCATCGGCCAGCGTGTCGATATCGGTGGCGATCAGCCCTTCGACAGCATCGGTGATGAAGGCATAGCGATAGATCGGGTGGAACGCCTGTTCCTGGTTCATGCCGCCCAAGGGATCGGCCGGCACTTCGCCGCGCGCCCGCTGCGCCTGTTCGGTCTGCATCTTGTCATTGCGCAGCACGGCGATCGGCTGGTTGGTCGCCAGCGCCATGCAGGTGGCGTTCTTCGATTTTATGTGGGTGTCATGGCCGAGCGGCGAGAACGGCGCGCGCACGATCTTTTCGGAAACGCCCTTGTTGCCGATATTGGCGATGTCATAGGCGCGGAAACCGCCCTTGCCTTCGGCGACGAACAGATATTCGCCGCGATGCTGGATGCAGCGCGCCGCGCCGCCGGTATCCTGGTGGATGTTGCGGATATCCTCGCTCGGGTCGGTTTCGCCCGATGCCTTTTTGTCGAAAATCTTGCCGCGCACCCAGTTGATCAGCTCGCGGCCGTTCTTTTCGACATGCTGGCGGTAGAAATCGGGATAGGCATATTTTTGGAGATAGGAGCCGAACACCGCCTGGGGTTCGCCGAATTCGGTGACGCGCACCGCCTCGATGCCGCCATCGAGCCCGACATAGGCGTTGAGACCGACAAAATTGATGAAATTGGTACCGGTCAGCATCAGCTGCGCCATGATGGCGTTGTTGTCATTGGCCTTGCTGACGTGGCAATCGCTGCACGTCTTTGTCTCTTCCTTGCGCACCGTGTGCGGGAAGTGCGGAGCAAAAGCCTGAGATGAAAAGCCCGATGCGGAGATCGGCGGCTGCTGGATGTAAAGACGTTCGCGGTTGATGTTGGTCGAGGTCAGGATCAGCGCCGATGACGAGCGGATCGGCGCGATGACGCCGCCCTTCGTCGTCTGGTGGCGACCGAGCTGGAACATGTCATCGCGCGCCACCTGCGGATTATAGGTCGCGAAGTTGCGGGTTTCCTCGTCCTCATATTTGTGGGTGCTGGTCTTCCAGTTTGCCTCGATCGGCAGATGGCAGCCACCACAGCTCGTCGTCCACGACAGATGGCAAGTATAGCAGGCCATGTTGTCATCGCCATGGGCGCGGTCCTTGACCGCCACGCCGGGGCCGAAGCTGGTGTAATCGGTCTTGGAGATCAGCTTGGCACGCGCTGCCTTTTCATTGAAATCGGGGTGGCCGCGGGTGACCGAATCCTTGGTCAGGTGCATCCGCCATTCCAGCTTGGGGTTGCTGGTGGAACGCTGGATGAGCACGCGCCGGCCATCCTTGACCAGCCATTCGAAGCGCGGCCGGCCATCGGGGTTGCGGATGCGGGTCAGGTCATTGCCCGCCGGCGCGGCGGCAAGGTTGGAGGTCTTCAGCGACGGATAGGCGTCGGCGGTGCCGTGGCAATCCTTGCAGCCGATTTCAACGGCGTTGGCGACTTCGCCATGGATGAAGCCATTGCCATGGCCATCCTGCGCGAAGTGGCAATCGGCGCACTGCATGCCGACTTCGGCATGGACCGACATCATGTGCACAGCCTTGCCGCCCTGCGCGCCGCCCGGGGTCGCGGTCGGTTCGGGGAATTGCGGGGCGCCGGCCTTGCGCCATTTTTCAGGGTCGTCATTGGCGACGATATGGGCGGTATCGGTGCCATAGGTCGCCATATTGCCCTTGGCATCAAGCAGATTGCCTTCGCGGTCGCGCTTGTAGATGGCGCGGAAATTCCAGCCATGGCCGTGGTAATCGGCGAACTGCGTGTCCTTGTTGCCCGGGTTGCGGTCATTGACCGTGCGCATGAAATCGACATCTTCCCACAGGCCGCGCGCCGCTGCGGCTTCGGGGTTGCGTTCGTTGGTCTCGCGCACCTGGGCGGCGGTGGGATAGCGCTGCTGCTTGTAAAGCCGCTGGTAATCGGCGTCGCTCATGCCGGCGGGGCGCGGGGTCTGGTTGTCGGGACCGGGCCACATCCGCGGCGCATCCGATTCATAATCCCACATGGTGTAGCCATAATAGGAGTTAATGAACATGTTGGGCTGGTGCATGTGGCAGTTCATGCACTGCGCCGACGGCACGGCACGGGTGAACTCGTGCTTGATCGGGTGGCCCGGTTCGTTGCGCGGGATCGTTGGATCGGCGGTCTGCGTTTCGCCGTCGCGGCCGGCAGCGGCATAGACGCTGCTGTGCACCGGGTCACGATCATTGGCATAGACGACATGGCAGGCGGCGCAGCCCGAGGTGCGGTAATCGCCGGGCTGATCGTTGGTGCCCATGAACCAGGTGAACGGATCATTGAGGCGCGTCTTGTGGATGTTGATGGCCGGTACGGCAACCCGCAGCCCGGTGCCGGGGCCGCGGTTCGACTGGCGGATATCGGGGCGGCCGGGTTCTTCAAGCCGCTGGATGGCGCCCAATGAATTGGGCAGGCCGATTTCGGGGAAGATCGGGTTGATGTTGCGGCCGCCGCGTTCGAAGACGCGGAAGATGTCACCCGGCTGCAGCACCTGCCACGCCGGCAGCGGCACTAGGAACGGCAGGATGCCGCGCGCCTTTTGCGCCGCGCTGAGCGCGCCAAACGCCGTCGGCGAGGGCGAGAACAAGGCGGTCGGTTCGCTGGGGACGCCGTGTTCGCCGCCATGTTCGCTACCATGTTCGCTGCCGTGTTCGCCCTTCAGCGCGCCATGTTCACCAGCGGCGGCGCCGCCATGTTCACCAGCGGCGGCGCCATCATGCCCGCCGCCATGGTCGCCTTCGTGCAGCGCCTCGTTCGACAGGATCGGCTTGGCCTTGCCGTCGCGGCCATAGGATTCGCCGAAAACGTAATTCTTGTAGGGCGCGATGCCATTGTTGTAGGACGCGCCGCCCAGCAGCATGACACCTGTCGCCATCATCGAACGCTCGGCGGCTTCGATCACCGGCAGATGGCAGGCGCCGCAGCTTTCGCGCGCGACGCGATAATCGGACGGGTTGACGAAGCGCACGAATTCCGGCGCTTCCTTGTTGAGCAACGTATAGCTGCGCTTGGGGTTCGCCGACGACGGAAAGTGCCAGGTTTCGGGGAAGCGCGGCAGCACATGCGCATCATCACGCAGCTTGATATAGGCGGGATCGGCCTTGGCCAGCCCGGCGGGTGCCAGCACCCGGGTGTTGCCACCATGGCAATCGGTGCAGCCCAGCGTCACCGATTTGGGCGCGTGCATCGTCCATTCGTCGCTGGCCGTATGGCAGGTCAGGCAGCCGGCGCTTTTGGCATCGGCGGCCGCCTGCGACTGGTTGCGCGGCGCGGCGGGCGCCGTGACAAGGCGGTAATCGCGCGTGACCGGGTGCTCGCCTTCCGACGCCGGGGCGACGACCGCAACCAGCGCCACCAGAACGGCGACGAACCCGAGGCGAAGATTATGCATGTTGATCATCAGTATGACAGGATCGCGTTGAACAAGACGCTGTAATAGCGGCTGTTGCGGGGGCTGTTGGCGAACAGGTCCTTGAACCCGGCCGCCGGCTGGAACACCGCGCCGGACAGGCGGAACACGAGGTTCTGGTTGAATTTCGGCCGATAGATGGCGGCGGTGGAAATATCGGTACCGATGCTGTTGGGGATGCTGCCCTCGACCCGCAGCGCCTCGATGATCGCGGTCTTGGCGAACCACAAATGGTTGACGTTCGCCGACACGCGCAATTCGGGCAGGATGTCGAAATCGGCACCGATACCCAGCAGCGCAGTGCCGGGATTGTTGAAATTGGACTGGCCCTGGTCCTTCGATGACCGCAGGCTGTTGAGCACGCCATTGCGGCCGTTGAGGCCGATGCCGCGGCCACCGCCGGCAAAGGGAATGGTCTGGCGGATCCAGTAGCTGGTGTCGGCCCCGGCAAATTGCGGATTTTCGACAATGGCGTCGAAACCGCGTTCCACATCGTCATGCGGATTGCCGTCGCCCGAGGCATAAAGCCCCGAGGCGCGCACCCGTATCCAGTCGAAATCGAGCGATGGTTCGGCGGCGAGGAAGAAACTGCGGATTTTCGCCGGGCGCGACGTGAAGAAATTGTTGCGGCTGGTGCCCAGCGCATAGGTCGCGCTGGCCGTCAGGTTCAATCGACCGATGCGGCCATCGGCGTTGTAGCCGAGATAGACGACATCATATTCGCGCGGCCGCAGATCGCCGAGCAGCGCCGGGCGGACCGGAAAGCCATTGGTATCGGCCTGGGTCGAATTGCCTTCGCGGTTGCGGTTGTAGGTGACGCTGAGTTGCGAGGTCAGGCCGGGAACCGGAAAATCCTGGCGATAGACATTGGCAACGATCACCCAGTCCTTGCGCAAATCGCGGACGATGTCGTTCAGCCCGGAATTGGTGTCCTTTTCCAGCCGCCAGAAGGCGGCGAGATTGTATTGGAAGCGGTTGTTGTCGCGATCACCAAAGAAGCGGATGCCGAGTTGATTGTCCTGGAACAGGAAGCCGCGGAAATCGCTTGAAAACGGCTGGATGCCGATGCGCAGCGAATCGAAATCATAACGGTCCGACACGTTGCGCAGGTGATAATCGAGGAACAGTTCCTGCACGCCGACAAACACATCGGTGCGCAGCGAAGCGCGTGACGGTTCGACGTTGAGGATCCGCTGTTCCGAAACATCGACATGGTTGACCTGGAAGGCGATCGCAGTGCGCAATTCATATTCGGGCGGCTTGAAGGCGGTCGAGCCCTTGGTCAGCGCCGCGCCGACGATGAAGGTTTGCGCAAATACCGTCGAATGCTGGCGGCCAAACGTATCGTTGTTGCCGGGCCGTTCGGTGGTCTGCACGCCGGCCGGTTGCGGGAAACTGCGCTGTTCGACAACCGTGTCGCTGATGAAAGCGAGCTGCACGAACTTGTCATGCGTGCCGCACAACGGGCGGTCACCCTTGAGCGTGTTCTGATTATACGGGTCCTGCCAGCGTGATTTGGTCAGGCCGAGCGTTTCGACGAGTCGCCAGCGATCGGGGATCGGCACGAAATCACGCGGGAAATCGCCCTGTTTCGGCGGCGCCACGGCGCCGCGATTGACCTGACCTATGCTCGGCGGCAGGTCCTTTTCGCCCAGCCCGGGGCGACGGCGGCCATCGATGGCAGCGAGCGCCGGATCGATGCTGCCATTGCCTTCTTCTTCGGCCTCCAGCCGTGCATTGCCGGGGTCAAGCTTGCCGTAGCAATCGAAATATTTCGAAAACAGCCCGGCCTGCGCCGGGGCGGCGCTGGCCAGCAGCAACGCTGCCAAGGGGAGCGAACTAGAGCGCCTGGCAAACATTTTGTTCGGCCGTGTCGACAAAGGGAGCAAAGGGGCAACCGACGAAGCGCAACCGCACCGAAGCGCCGTTGCTTGCCTTGACCAGCAACTGGTCGCTGCGGATTGCGGCGGGCGGCAGGCCGATCCCGCCGACGCGCAGT
Organism: uncultured Alphaproteobacteria bacterium; assembly: GCA_903939555.1. Lineage (GTDB taxonomy): Bacteria > Pseudomonadota > Alphaproteobacteria > Sphingomonadales > Sphingomonadaceae > Sandarakinorhabdus. The sequence continues at coordinate 8,242 of CAJAHV010000046.1, forward strand.
CCGGCGTTGGCGGTACCGAGGAACGAGATCATGTCATCCTGATCGATGCCGTCACCCGACACGCCGAGCGCGCCGACGAGCTGGCTGCCGCGGAACACGGGCACCGCGCCGGGGAATATCTGGATGCCGTTCTGCAAGCGATTGCCGCCGCCCGGCGTGTCGGGAAGGAAGGTGCAGCGCGTCGGGTTGCCGCCGCCGAGCACCTGGACAAGGTTCTGCACGATCAGCGCCGATTGCAGCCCGACCGAGAAGGGCGAGAAATTGGCAATCGGCCGCGAGAAAGGCCCGTTCGATTGTGCGACTTCGCCATCGGGGAAATAAGGCCGGGCAACGAGGCCGAAGCCGCGGTTCGACACGGCGATCTTGCCGGCGAGGAAATCTGGCCCGATGAAATTGTTCGACCGCGCCACGAAATCACGGACATTGGCATCAGGCGCGCCCGATGCGGTGGTTACCGCTGCAAGATCGGCCGCCGCCGATTTGCCCGAGAAGAACGCCGCCGTGCGCGCCTTTTGCAGCGACACGTCGATGCCGAAGATCGGCGCATCGGGCGAGCGCACCACGCCGAGCGCGACGCCGCGCGTGTCGACCACCGAAATCGACACCTGCGCGCGCGAATCGAGTGGCTGGCGAATCTGGGCGCGGGCCCGGCTCATGATCTTGAAGGCTTCTTCGAGCAGCGCCCGGGTTTCGGCGACAGTCAGCGCCGTGCCGACTTCGGCGGCATCGCTACCGGCGCGCACCGGATAGCGGTTGGCGCCGCTGCCATTGGTCAGGATGAAGGCATCGGGATGGTTGAATTCGGCAAGGCTGGCGTTGCGGATGCCGCTGGCTTCGCTGCCATAGGGCGTGCCGGCAATGATGCTGCCGGCATAAAAACCCGCCACCGGCGTCAGCGTGCCGGCGCTGCCGTTGAGGCTGGCAAAGCTGCGCGGGCTGGCCGGGTTGGATTTCAGATCGCTGGCCTGCGCATCGGAAAAACGCAGCAGCGTACCGTCGACGCTGATGCGTTCGGCGCGGATCGCCACCGGCGCCTCGTTGCCGATGCTGGCCGCGAGGGCGATGGCTTCCTCGTCATCCTGATCGACATCGAGGACTTCGGGATCAAAGCCATAATCGCCATCGGCCATGATGCCGATGCCGCCGACAACGACACCGTTTTTGTAGAGCGGCAGCCCCCCCGGATCGGCGGCAAGACCGAGCGGCGAGCGCTTTGGCCCGATCAGCGCGCCACTGCCACCCCCGGCGGCAAAGCGCGCCGAAAGGTCGGAGCAGGGCAATTGCGAAAACTGCACCCCGAACAGCGGTCCCGATTCAAGCCCCACCGTCGTGCGCGACGGCGGAAAATGCTGCTGGACGATCTGCGAAGCGGTGCGCGTCGAAAAGGCGTTGCCCGACGAGGACAGATAGGCGCCGGTAATTGCCTTGGCGATGGCGCCCAGTGCCGCCGGCACGGTGACCCCCTGGACATCGATGTTGCCATCGGCACCCGGGCGGGCGCGTGCGGTGGCACGCGCGCCGGTCATGCTGAACACCGCCAGCACATTGCCAACCCGATCGACCACAGCGATCACCGCCGGCCGGCCGCGCGCTTGGGCTTCGGCCACGGCGCGAGCGACCACGGTTTCCACCTCGGCGCTGGTCAATGCTTCGGCCGCCGGCTTGGCAAACACGCTGGCCGGGGCAGCGCTGCCCGATGCCACACCACCAACGCCACCGCCGCTGACCTGGCTGGCCGGGCCGTTACCGGTCGCGCCGCCGCCGCCGCCGCACGCGGCCAGCGTCAGCGCCAGAATGGAGACCAGCGCGGTACCGCGCTGTTGGCGGGCCCTCATTTCAGGTCCCGGACCTTGCCGGCCACCGCCGCCAGCGCGGCGCGGAATTCGGCCGGTTGCCAGCGGTTGGCATCACGCGCCGCAGCATAGGCGCGGTCGAGATCGGGACGCAGGGCCAGCGCGGTGCCGCGATCGATGGCGCGGCTGCTGACCAGCGCGCTGATCAGCGTGTCGGCGGCCATCACCGCCTGGGCGCCGCCCTGATAATCGGTGTAGCTGCCGGCATTGCCGACCAGCACGGCATCGAGCATCGCAAAGGTCTGCGCCTTGTCGAAGCGCGCCCGGTCGAAGGCACCGGCGAGCGCATCGCTGGTCTTGGCCAGCGCCGCCGCAGCCTTGATCGTGCCGGCGCGATCCCCGGCAAAGCTGGCGTGGAAGGCGCGCGATTGTGCCGCCAACTGCCGGCCAAGCTCGGGCGCTGCCACCCGTGCTGCGGCATTGAGCATGATCAGGCTTTCGTCATTCCATACCGGCGTGCCAGGCTGGATCGGCCGGCCAGGGTTGGTACGCGCCGTGATCGCCACCGCCGGATCGTCGGAGAAGCTGCGGTGGCATGACCGGCAATCATAGAAGTAGAATTCGGGGAAGCTGCCCGCCGAACGCATCGAGTTCAGCGACAGCGCGCGCTTGACCGCGAGCGCCTGGCCAACGGCCCAGACCTTGACGCCGCCCGGCACCGGTTTGCGCCGGGCATAATCGGCATCTTCATCATGGTGCGATTGCAGCGACGTGAACAGGTCAAGCTCGAACGCCACGCGCGGATGACCGGCGGCCATGATGCGATGGGTGACGAACTGGCCCGGCTTGTCCGAACCGAAATGGCAATCGAGGCAAACATTGGCGCGGACCGCCGGCTTGTCGACCGCCCATAGGCCGCGCGCGACATTCTGTTCATGGCTGGCGTCAACGGCAGTGTGCGAGGCGAGCCAGTTGGTCGATCCGCCATGGCAGGCTTCGCAGCCGACGCCATCAGCCTGATTGAACTGCGGCCCGCGGTGCGGCGCCGGATCACCATGGCAACTGATGCATTCGGCGCTGGTCGCGACATTGGCGATGCCGAGCCGCGCGCCGATGGCACGGGCGCGAGGTTCGCCCAGCACGCGCCAGGCGCGCGAATGGCTACCGGTCAGGCTCGACGGGTTTTGCCAGGTGAGCAATTCATTCTGGCGGACGCGCGGTCCGGTCGCTTCCTGCCGGCCATGGCAGGTCGAGCCGCCACATGACGCCACGCCATTGTGGATCGCGGCATCATGCCCTGGCGCAGCAGCGGCCGGTGATACCAACATCACCACTGCCGCCATCACGCACAGCCGCACGGCTGCGACGGCCCGATGCCACGAAGTCGCCACTAACCCAAGCCCCCAACCGGTCATATCAGCCCCTGGCGAAACCGCCGGAGGTGACGATAGCAAAGCCGGGCGGTGATGGGAACCGAAACGACGGCACTTTTTTTACAAAGTCTGTGACGCCGCGGCTTCAGAGCCCCAGCACGGTCTTGGCGATGATGTTTTTCTGCACTTCGTTGGAGCCACCGAAAATCGTCCAGGCGCGACTGTTGAGATAGGTCGGCATGGCAAGCTGCGCCGGCTTGCAACCGATCGGCTCGGGGCTTTCATTGCCATAGAGCGGGCGTTCGGTGGCGAGTTGCAGCCCGTCATAGCCAAAGGCATCGACCGCCAGTTCATCGACATATTGGCGCAAGGATGACGCGACCAGCTTGGTCAGCGAGGTCTGCGGCCCGGGTTTGCGGCCCTGTGCCAATTCCCCAAGGATGCGAAGTTCGGTCATTTCCAGCGCTTCGGCCTCAAGACGCAAGCGCGCCAGCCGCCGCCCGAAATCGACATCATGCGACAGCGCGCCATTATAGCCGCCCGGTTGCTGCCCGGCGAGCCGTTCCAGCCGATCGAGATCGGCGAGCAGGCGGGGCGCCGCGCAACTGCCGCCGCGTTCGTTTTCCAGCAGGAACTTGGCGATCGTCCAGCCCTGGCCTTCTTCGCCGATGCGATCGGCGACCAGCGCCTCGGCATCATCAAGGAACACCTGGTTGACTTCATGGTCTCCGGCCATGCCGATGATCGGCCGCACCGTGATGCCGGGTTGCCGCATGTTGATGAGCAGAAAGGAAATGCCGGCCTGCGGCTTCCCATCCGGGTTGGTGCGCGCCAGGCAGAACATCCAGTCGGCATAATGCGCGTGGGTCGTCCAGATCTTGGTGCCGTTGACGATATATTTGTCACCGTCCCTGACCGCCCGGGTCTTGAGGCTGGCAAGATCACTGCCCGATCCGGGTTCGGAATAGCCCTGGCACCACAGATCCTCGCCGGTCAGGATGCGTTCGAGATAGCGGCGCTTTTGTTCGGGGGTGCCATAATGCGCGATCACCGGGCCGACGAGTTTCAGCCCGAGCACCGACAGTGCCGGGGCATCGGCCAGCGCACATTCCTTTTCGAAGATATAACGCTGCACCGGAGTCCAGCCGGTACCACCATGTTCGACCGGCCATTGATAGGCGAGCCAGCCTCTGGCGTGCAGGATGCGTTGCCATTCCAGCCCGATTTCGGGTTCGACGAACACCGATGGCGTGCCGTTCATGCCATCGCGCAGATGTTGCGGCAGTTCGGCGGCAAGAAAGCCGCGTACTTCTTCGCGAAAGGCCAGATCGGCGGCGCTGAAGCTGATGTCCATGATATTACTCCAGCGTGCCCGCTGCCCAGGCCAGGCTGCGGCGCATCAGGTCGATGTAAACGGGATAGTTCCAGCCGCAGCGTTCGGGATGCGGCCAGAATGGCGTGAAGACCGCCACGTCGTAATGGCCCCGGCAATGGCCGAGCGTGCAATAGACAATTTCGCCGCGCCCCTGTTTGCGGCGATAGAGGATTGGCACTTCGGCATCGTGCCAGTCCTTGTCGACAAAGCCCGTAGCCTCGCCGGTAAAGCGGGTGAAAAGCAGCGTTTCAATGGGCGCCGTGGGACGCGACAGATAGAGTTCATCGACGATTTCGAACGTCGTCATGCCGCGCGTCAGCGGATCATCGACGGGGGCGACTTCGACGGTGAACGGCCCAATCGGCGGGTGGGCAACGAACTGGCTGCCCAGCATTTCCATCAGCGCCGGGGCTTCATTCGGCGCATCGACCAGCCCCGATTCGAGAAAGCGCAGGATCGAATTGGTGCCGTGCAGCGCCAGCCAGCGGCCACCGCGTTCCAGAAACGCCGCCAGCGCGGCAACTTCGGCAGCAGCGGGGATGACATCGCAGGTATAGGTGACGAGGAAATCGCATTCGGCGAGCCGGTCGGTGTTGGCATAATCCATCGCCACCGTCGCACGGATGCGCGGCTGTTCGGCCATGAGCTTGAGGATCTCGAGCCGGGCGAAATCAATGTCATGATATTTGCCGGCGGCGATGAAATGCGCCTGAATGGGTCCGCTCATGCCGCCTCTCCCGCAGGCGGGCACGGGGGTCTTTTGAACAGGGTCGCAACCATCGCCATCAATCCCTGATAAAACCGCCGCCATCGACGGTCAGTTCGGTGCCGGTGGTGAAGCTCGCTTCGTCGCTGGCCAAGAACAGCACCGCCGCGGCGATCTCCTCGGGCTTGCCGCAGCGGCCCATCGGATGATTCTCGGCAAAGCCGGCATAGGCCTGTTCGCGGGTCAGTTCGGGCATCAGTTCGAGATAGCGTTCGAGCATCGGCGTCTCGATGGCACCGGGATGCACACTGTTGGCCCGGATCGGCCAGCCATTGGCGGCGCATTCGAGCGCGGTGCATTTGGTCAGCATCGCCACCCCTGCCTTGGAGGCGCAATAGGCGGCAAAGCTGCCGCCGGGGCGCAGCGCCAGCATCGACGACATGTTGACGATGCTGCCAGTTTCGCCGGCCGCGACCATGGCGGGCAGCGCCGCCTGGGTGCCGTGGAAAACGCCATCAAGGTTGATGCGCATGGTCCGCGCCCAGCTTTCCTTCGAGACGCTCGACACGCCGCCGGGTTCCGAAATGCCAGCATTGTTGACGAGAATATTGAGCTTGCCGAAGCTTTTGAGCGTTGCCGCGACCGCCGCGTCCCAGCTTTCGGGCAGCGTCACATCGAGCAACAGGGCATCGGCAGCATCACCGAGTTCGCGCGCCAGCGCCCGGGCCTTGTCGATCTGGATGTCGCCCAGCATCACCCGCGCGCCTTCGCGCACAAGGGCGCGCGCGGTCGCCGCGCCCAACCCTTCGGCACCGCCCGAGATCAGTGCCACCTTGCCGGAAAGTCTGCCCATCACTCAACGCTCCAAAATCGCCACGGCGGAAAGGCCGGGCGCACCATAGACATGCGAATAGGCGGTTTTTGGCCCCTGCCCGTCGCGGCCGGCCACCTGGCGACCGCCACCGGCCCCACGCAGTTGCACGACATTTTCATAGACCTGCCGCAGCCCCGACGCGCCGATCGGTTCGCCACAGGCGAGGCAGCCGCCATCGGTATTGACCGGCAGGCTGCCGCCCAGCCGGGTGCGGCCCTGCGCCAGCCAGGCTTCCTGTTCGCCATCGGCGCAGAAACCATTTTCGGCCATGTGCATGATCTCGGCGCCGCTTTCGGTATCCTGCAACTGGGCGACCTCGATATCGTCCGGCCCGATGCCGGCCATGGCGAAGGCGGCGCGCGACGCCAGGTTGGTCGCCGACAGGCCGCGTTCGATATCGATCGACGGCGCAAAGACTTCGAACGAACCCGGCGGCCGGGTGCGGATGGCGACCGAGGCGACCTTGACCCCCTTCACCCCCAGCTCGCGGGCCTTTTTCGCCGAGGCGAGCACCAGCGCCACGGCGCCTTCGGCCGGGGCGCAGAACATGAACTTGGTCAGCGGGTCATTGACCATCTGCGAATTGAGGATGGTTTCGAGATCGACCTCCTCGCGCCGCCACGCATGCGGGGCATGGACGGCATTCGAAAACGCCTTTTCGGCGACACGTCCCAATGTTGTCGGGGTGATGCCATACAATTCCATGTAGCGGCGCAGCTTGAGCGCAAAAAACTGCGTCGTCAGCATCAGGCCGGTCTCGCCATACCAGTCGGGCAGGCCCCATTCGGCGGGCTTGGGATCGAAACTGCCGCGCGGATGCTTGTCGAAACCGACCGCCAGCGCCAGATCGGCCTGACCGGCCTTGATCGCCGCCACGGCGGAGCCCATCGCCGA
>CAJAHV010000047.1 GCA_903939555.1 uncultured Alphaproteobacteria bacterium
GACTTCACGCCCGGTCTATCCTCTGTTCCCGATGACACATCGACAAACGCCGGCTGCAACACCGCCAGCGCCGCCCCGACATTGCCGGCATCCAGCCCGCCCGACAGCCCCCATGGCAACGGCGGCTGCACACCTAGCATCAACCGCCAGTCAAAGGCCACACCATTGCCGCCCGGCAGGTCGGCCACTCCAGCGCCGCCCGGCAGGTCGGCCACGCCAGCGCCAGCGCCGACGGGCGGCTTGGCATCGAGCAGCAGGCGATCGGCAGGGCCGGCTCCGGCGATGGCCGCTGCAATATCGGCGCGATTGGCAACCCCGCGCGCCGCCCAGACCGCAAGCCCGGTGCGCGCCTTGACCGCAGCGATGCGTTCGGGGGTTTCGCGGCCGTGCAGTTGCAGCGTGTCGATGCCGGCCGCGATCACCGCGTCGATCAAGGCATCATCGGCATCGACAAGCACCGCGACCCGGCCAATGCCCGGCGGCACCAGCGCGGTCAGCGCGGCGGCCCGCTCCGGTTCGAGATGGCGCGGCGAGCGCGGAAAGAACACAAAGCCCAGCCAGCCCGCCCCGGCGCGCACCGCCGCCGCCACCGTTTCGGGGGTGGAAAGCCCGCAGAACTTGATCGGGATCATGCCGATAGGCTGGCCGCGATCGCCGCTGCCGCCGCCGCCGGATCGGGCGCCCCGGTGATCGGCCGGCCGATAACGAGCACGCTCGCCCCCGCCGCCAGCGCATCGCGCGGCGTCATCACGCGCTTCTGGTCACCAACGGCGCTGCCGGCCGGGCGCACTCCCGGCACGATGATGGCGGCACCCGGCCAGGCGGCGCGCACCGCTGCGGTTTCGTGGGGGCTGGCGACGACCCCATCGAGCCCGGCGGCACGCACCACGCCCGCCAGCCGCGCCACTTGCGCCGCCGTGCCGCTGGCGACGCCCGCTGCGGCAAGATCATCATCATCAAGGCTGGTCAGCACGGTGACCGCCACGACTTTCGTTGCCACCGGGGCCGCCGCGCGCGCCGCCGCCAGCATGGCGAGACCGCCGGTCGCGTGCACCGTGACGATGGCCGGCGCCAGCCCGGCGAGCGAATGCAGCGCGCCGGCAACGGTATTGGGAATGTCGTGCAGCTTGAGATCGAGAAACACCGGCAGGCCTTCGCCAGCGATGGCCGCGACCCCCGCCGGGCCATTGGCGCAGAAGAATTCCAGCCCGAGCTTGACCCCGCCGACATGGCGGCCGACGGCGCGGACCAGCGCCCGTGCCGCCGCGATATCCGGCGTGTCGACGGCAACGAAAATCGGGTTGGTCATCACGCGCCTGCCGGCGGCACGATCGTCGGCTGCGCCTGCGACGGTAGCCTGCTGGTACCGGGCAGCGGATCGGCGATGCGGCCGGCCTTGGCCGCCTTGCGCTTGAAACTTGCCATGGCACCCAGATAATAAAGCCAGGTCGGCAGCCAGCCGGCGAAAAAGGCCAGCCCGAGCAGGAGCGGCAGCCGGATGCTGATCACGGCGCCATCGGGCAGGCGGAAGGGCACCGGCGTCCAGTTCGCCACCGACAACAGCAGGAAGGCGACGAGCAGCGCCGTCAGCATGATCCACCGCAAGATTGTCATTGTGCCTCCCTCATCCCGAGCATCGGTCAATGAACGCTTAACACAGCCCGGGGTGACTAGGCCATGCACGGGTCAACAACACCAGCCCGTCACTCAGATTTCGCCATCCACCGGCTCGATGCCGATATCGGCCAGCGCCGCCATCAACGCAGCGGCCACGGTCGCCAGCAGTGCCGGATCGGTGGCGCGCAGCACGAAATTGGCGCCGGTCCGGCCCTCGCGCCAGAATGGATAGCTGCCGATCTGCACGCCGGGATGCGCCTTTTCCACCGCCCCCAGCGTGGCGGCCACGGTCGATTCCTGCGTCCACGCCGCCACGGTGCGCGACAGCACCGGGGCACCGCCGGGCAATTGCCCGTCAAGTGCCGCCAGCATGCCCTGGGTGATCATCGGCACCCCGGCCATGATGAAGATATTGCCGA
>CAJAHV010000048.1 GCA_903939555.1 uncultured Alphaproteobacteria bacterium
ATCGGCACCGAAGCGCTCAGCGAGATGCTGGCGGCGCGGCTTGGTGCGCCTGCGCTGATCGCCACGGTGACGCGGCTGGTTGTCGATCTCAATCGGGATCCGGCGGTTCGTGATGCCATTCCTGGTGCCAGCGATGGCCATGTCATTCCTGGCAATCTCGCGTTGTCGGCGATCGAGCGCGAGTTGCGTATCGCCGCCATTCATGTTCCGTATCATGCCACCATTGCGGCGCGGATTGCGGAACGGCGTCCGGCGCTGATCGTGTCGGTGCACAGCTTTACCCCGGCGCGCGCGACGTTCCCCGATGACAGCCGGCCCTGGCCCATCGGTATTCTATACAATCGCGACGATTTGGCTGCGGGGATTGCCATGCGGGCGTTGCGGATTGCGGGTTTCGACGTCGGCGACAACCAACCCTATTCAGGCCGTGAGCTTAATTACACCATGGACCGCCACGCCGAAATGAACGGCATCCCTTATCTTGGCCTCGAAATCCGCCAGGATGGGCTGGGACATCCCGCCGACATCGCACGCTGGACCGACCAGCTGTCGCCGGTGGTGGCGGAAACACTGGCGGCAGTGCTGGACGGCTGATGTGTTGCCTTGACCGGCAAGCCGATTGTGCGCCACGAAGCGCCAGATTGAGATAAGGAGCCAGCTGTGCCGCGTTTCGACAAATCAAAATTGCCCAGCCGTCATGTTTCGGTCGGCCCGGAACGCGCGCCGCACCGCAGCTATTATTACGCCATGGGCCTGACCGAGGAGGAAATCAGCCGCCCCTTCGTCGGTATCGCCTCGGCGGGCAATGATTCGGCACCGTGCAACACCACCCTCGATGCCCAGGCCGATGTATGCCGTGATGGCGTAAATGCGGGCGGAGGTATGCCGCGGCGTTTCAACACGATTACTGTCACCGACGGGATTGCGATGGGCCATCAGGGCATGAAATCATCGTTGATCAGCCGTGAAGTCATTGCCGATTCGATCGAATTGTCGATGCGTGGCCATTGTTATGACGCACTGGTCGGCTTTGCCGGCTGCGACAAGTCATTGCCCGGCATGATGATGGCGATGTTGCGGCTCAATGTGCCGTCGATTTTTGTTTACGGTGGCTCGATCCTGCCGGGTAGTTTCGAGAACAAGGACGTTACCGTCGTCGATGTGTTCGAAGCTGTTGGTGGCTATTCGGCTGGTACATGTCCGCTCTCACGGCTCACGGCACTCGAAAAGGTGGCGTGCCCCGGTCATGGCGCCTGTGGCGGCCAGTTTACCGCCAACACCATGGCCTGTGTCGGTGAAGCAATCGGCCTTTCGCTGCCCCATTCGAACATGGCACCGGCGCCATATGGCAGCCGCGCCGATATCGCCATTGCCGCCGGCAGGCAGGTGATGACGCTGATCGAGCACAATATCCGGCCGCGCGATATCTGCACACGTGAGGCCTTTGAAAACGCCGCACGGATCGTTGCTGCCACTGGCGGGTCGACCAATGCAGCGCTGCACCTGCCCGCGATGGCAAACGAGGCAGGCATTAATTTTGATCTTTTCGACGTAGCAGATATATTTAAAACAACACCTTACATTGCTGACTTGAAACCGGGTGGTAAGTATGTGGCCAAGGATATGTATGATGCTGGCGGTGTCTACATGCTGATGAAGACGTTGTTTGAAGCGGGCTTCCTGCACGGTGACTGCATGACGGTGACCGGCAAGACGCTGGCCGAAAACATCGATGAGATCACCTGGAATCCGGATCAGAAAGTCATTTATCCGGTCAGCAATCCGTTGTCGCCTACCGGTGGCGTGGTCGGTTTGAAGGGTACGCTTGCTCCCGATGGCGCGATCGTCAAGGTTGCCGGCATGGCCCGGCTGCAGTTCAGTGGCCCGGCGCAGGTGTTTGATTGCGAGGAAGATTGTTTTGCTGCGGTCGAAGCCCGCAAGATCGAGAAAGGCAGCGTCGTTGTCATCCGCTACGAAGGCCCCAAGGGTGGCCCCGGCATGCGTGAAATGCTGTCGACGACTGCGGCGCTGTACGGCCAGGGACTGGGCGAGCATGTCGCGCTGATCACCGATGGACGTTTTTCGGGCGCAACCCGGGGCTTTTGTATTGGCCATGTCGGGCCCGAGGCTGCCGAGGGTGGCCCCATTGCGTTGGTAATGGATGGTGACATGATCCATATTGATGCGGCGACGGGGACGATCGACCTCGACGTGCCGGCGGATGTGATCGCAGCACGGCGCGCAGCATGGCAACCGCGCCGGCATGATTATCAATCAGGGGCGATCTGGCGCTTTGCGCAAAATGTCGGTTCGGCGCGGCAAGGGGCGGTAACGCACCCCGGGGCGCAGGCCGAAACCCATGTTTTCGCCGACATCTGACGGCGACGACCGCCTGTCGCGCGGATCAATTGTTCGGCGGGACGATCGGAGTGCCGGTGGCAGGAGCCAGTGGTGCCGGTGGCATTACAGCGGGCGCGCTACGGATTGTTGGCAGGCGTGGTTCGCCGCGTCCGTCACGCGGGATGTCGCTGAGGGTGCCGATGCGGTTCGACCGA
>CAJAHV010000049.1 GCA_903939555.1 uncultured Alphaproteobacteria bacterium
CCCAATGGTTGCCGGTGCCGAGGAACAGGTCATCGACGCGTGCCGGATCGATGCCGGCGCGGTCGAGCGCTGCATTGACGACATGCGATGTCAGGACCGGGGCTTCGGTATCGTTGAAGGCGCCGCGATAGGCCTTGCCGACGGCGGTGCGGGCGGTGGAAATGATGGCTGCTTCGCGCATGATGGAGTCCTTTTGGTCAGAAGCCGTGCATGTTGCCGGGCCCCCAGAAGGCCCGCATCTCGACAACTTCATTATTGTCGTTGAACCGGAAGGTGTCGATGACGTCGACGTGCTTGTCGCTGCCGCCGAAGTGGAGGTTGACCGAAAAGGCGAAGGCGGCATGGTCGGCGCCGACGCGGATCGGGCCGTTCAGCGTCAGCTTGGCGCCGGTCTGCATCGATTCGGTGTAAAATTCGTGGATGGCGGCGCGGCCGTGGCGAATGGGGGAGCCGATCGGGTCCTCCACCGTCGCGCCTTCCGCAAACAGCGCGGCGATGATCGCCGGGTCGCCCTTGGCAAAGCCTTCGACATAGGCGTGGACGGCAGCGGTCATCTTGTCGATGTCAGGCATGGTCGGCCTCCGGAATATAGCGGCTGATGGTATCGACGACACAGGCGGGGCGCGGCTGGCCCTCGATCTCGACGGTGACGCGCACGGTCGACTGGATGGCGCCGGCTTTGACCTCCTCCACCTTGATGATCTCGCCCTTGCCACGGATGCGCGATCCGGCGGGGACGGGCGACAGGAAGCGCAAGCCATCGGCACCGATGTTGATACCCGCCGCAAAGCGCCGCACCTCGATAAGTTGCGGCAGGAAGATGTTGACCAGCGCCAGCGTCAGATAGCCATGTGCGATGGTGGCGCCGAACGGGCCATCCTTGGCGCGCACCGGGTCGACATGGATCCATTGATGGTCGCCGGTTGCGTCGGCAAACAGGTCGATGCGCGGCTGGTCGATGGTCAGCCAGTCGGTGGTGCCAAGGTCGAGCCCTTCCTTGCCGAGCAGGTCGCGCGGCTGGGCGATGACCGTCGTCATGCGCGCTGGCTCGATACCGACAGGATCTCGCCGGTCATGTAGCTGGCGAGGTCGCTGGCGAGGAAGATCATCACATTGGCGACTTCCCAGACCTCGGCGGGGCGGCCAAAGGCTTCCTGCGCCGACAGTTTGGCCAGCAGTTCGTCGGTCGTCACCTTGGCGAGAAAGGCGTGCATGGCGATGCTGGGGGCGACGGCGTTGATGCGCACGCCGAATTCGGCCGCCTCGATCGCCGAACAGCGGGTGAAGGCCATCACCCCGGCCTTGGCGGCGGCGTAGTGCGCCTGGCCCTTTTGCGCCCGCCAGCCGAGCACCGAGGCATTGTTGACGATGCTGCCGCGCCCCGCCGCCTGCATGGCCGGCAGGAAGGCGCGGGTCATGCGCATCACGCTGGTCAGCGTCACGTCGAGGACGCGCGCCCATTGCGCGTCGGTCATGTCGACGACATTGACCTCGCCGCCCAGCCCGGCGTTGTTGATGAGCACATCGACATGGCCCAGCCCGGCAAGTGCCGC
>CAJAHV010000050.1 GCA_903939555.1 uncultured Alphaproteobacteria bacterium
AGGCGAGGCGCGCGCCCAAGTAAAGCCCAGCTTGACGATTTGATCATCCGGGCGGCAGGCTGTGGCGATGCTGACCGACGCCGAAATTGCCGAAATTGCCCAGGGCCTGCTCGATCGCAGCCTGCCGCCGCCGCGCTGGACACATCAGGCGCATTTCGCCGCGGCGCTGTGGCTGCTGCGCCATGGCGGTGATTTCGACATGGCGGCGATCATCCGGGATTATAATGCCGCCACCGGCACGCCCAACACTGACAGCAGCGGTTATCACCACAGCATCACCTTCGCCTCGCTCGCTGCCGCCCGCGCCGCGCTGAAGGCCTCGCCCGCTGCGCCGCTTGCAGACGTGCTCGCCGGGCTGATGGCCGGGCCGTGCGGCCGGTCGGACTGGCCGCTCGCCCATTGGCGCCGCGAAACCTTGTTCAGCGTCAGCGCCCGGCGCGACTGGGTTCCCCCCGACCTGCTGCCACTGGGTTGGTGACAAAACTGTCCGGTTGCTGCTGTCTCATGACAAAGCGCACGGCCTGTGACCGGTCAGGCAGGGCCGCCGGCGGCTGGTGACGGGCCTCCGGCGGCCCTTACAGCCCCGTCCGATCGGCACTGGCAATGCGCCTTGCTATCAGGTCACCGGTTCAAAGCCCGGCAGCGGCAACACCAGAGTTGCACGCCTCCTTCAAATTGCGGCCCACCCGAAATTTCGGCGCCATGGTGGCGGCAAGATTCATGGGTTCGCCCGTACGCGGGTTACGGCCCGTGGTCGCCTTGCGGGTGCCGACAACGAAATTGCCAAAGCCGACAAGCCGCACTTCTTCGCGCCGCGCCAACGCTTCGGTGATGATATCGAGCATGGTATCGATGATCTGCGCCGTTTCGGCGCGGCCCTGTCCGCTGGCTTCGGCCACTCGGCTGGCTAGTTCCTGCTTGTTCATCGTTTGGCTGACCCCCCGGCAGATGACAATGCATCAGTGTCGAGGCGATTGCTGCGCTTGTCAAAGCCCGATTCAGCCCGAGCGTTGCAGCAGGGCACCAAAAGTAGCGAATCCGCACCAGAATGAACGCATTGGGGCGAATGCTCCGGTGTCAAACGGCAGCGGCCGGCGAACCGGCCGCTGCCGCTGTGATCAATGGCGCAGGCCGACCTCGTTTGCCGCCGACGCCGGCCGCGCCGCCAGTTCATCGGCTTCCGACCATTCGATCGGCACCAGCGGCATCACCAGCGCCTGTGCCAGCACATCATCGACATGGGCAACCGGAATGATCCGCAGCCCTTCGGTGACGTTGGCCGGAATTTCCGCCAGGTCCTTTTCATTGTCGGCCGGGATGAACACCGTCGTGATGCCGCCCCTGAGCGCCGCCAGCAGCTTTTCCTTCAGCCCGCCGATCGGCAGCACACGGCCCCGCAGCGTCACTTCGCCGGTCATCGCCACATCCTTGCGAACCGCAATACCAGTCAGCGTCGATACGATAGCAGTGACCATGCCGATGCCCGCCGACGGGCCATCCTTGGGGGTAGCGCCTTCGGGAACATGGATATGGATATCCTTCTTGTCGAACAAGGACGGTTTGATGCCATAATGCACCGCGCGGGCCTTGGTGAACGACAATGCCGCCGAGATCGATTCGGTCATCACATCGCCAAGCTTGCCGGTCGTCTTGACCAGCCCCTTGCCCGGCGCCGTAACGGCTTCGATACTCAGCAATTCGCCGCCGACTTCGGTCCAGGCGAGGCCGGTGACGGCGCCGATCTGGTCTTCCACTTCGCCGACGCCATAGCGATATTTCCGCACCCCCGAAAATTCGGCAAGATTGTCGGTGTCGACGATGATCGATTTGGCCTTGCCTTCGAGAATGCGACGCAGCGACTTGCGCGCCAGCTTGGCGAGCTCACGCTCGAGCGTGCGCACCCCGGCTTCGCGGGTGTAATAGCGGATGAGATCGCGCAACGCCGCATCGGTGACGCTGAATTCCGACTTCTTCAGGCCGTGCGCTTCATATTGCTTTTCAACGAGATGGCGCTTGGCGATCTCGACTTTTTCATCCTCGGTATAGCCCGACAGCTGGATGATCTCCATGCGGTCAAGCAGCGCCTGCGGCATGTTGAGGCTGTTGGCAGTCGTCACGAACATCACGTCCGAAAGATCGTAATCGACCTCGAGATAATGGTCGTTGAAGGCCTTGTTCTGTTCGGGATCGAGCACTTCGAGCAGCGCCGATGACGGATCACCACGGAAGTCCTGGCCAAGTTTGTCGATTTCATCGAGCAGGAACAAGGGGTTGGACGTTCCCGCTTTCTTGAGGTTCTGCAAGATCTTGCCCGGCATCGAACCGATATAGGTCCGCCGATGACCACGGATCTCGGCTTCGTCGCGCATGCCGCCCAATGACTGGCGCACGAACTCGCGCCCCGTCGCCTTGGCGATGGAACGGCCGAGCGAGGTCTTGCCCACCCCTGGCGGGCCGACGAGGCAGAGGATCGGGCCTTTCAGCTTTGACGTGCGCACCTGCACGGCCAGATATTCAATGATGCGATCCTTGACCTTTTCCAGGCCATAATGATCATTATCAAGCACCGCCTGCGCCGCGACGATGTCCTTCTTCACCTTGGACTTTTTTGACCAAGGCAAGGTCAGCATGACATCGAGATAGTTGCGAACGACCGTTGCTTCGGCACTTTGCGGCGCCATTGCCTTGAACTTCTTCAGCTCGGCAATCGCCTTTTCACGGGCTTCCTTGGGCAGCTTGGCCTTGGCGATCCTTGCCTCCAGCTCGCCGGCTTCGTCCTTGGCCTCATCGCCCTCGCCCAGCTCGCGCTGGATCGCCTTCATCTGTTCATTAAGATAATATTCGCGCTGGGTCTTTTCCATCTGGCGTTTGACACGGTTGCGAATCTTCTTTTCGACCTGCAGCACACCCATTTCACCTTCCATATGGGTGAACACCTGGGCCAGCCGCTTGCCGACATCCGGCTCGGCGAGCAGCGCCTGCTTGTCGGCGATCTTGAGGCCGAGATTGGCGGCTACGGTATCGGCAAACCGCCCGGCATCCTCGATGGCGCTGATCTGGCTGGCGACTTCCGGGGCAGTCTTGCGGTTCAGCTTCACATAGGCTTCGAACTGCTTGGCCGCCGAACGCAGCTGCGCTTCAACCTGGCCGGTATCGGCAACGACATCAGCCAGCGGCAGCACATCGGCCTCGAGGAACCCGGCATCGCCGTGCAATCGGGACAGGCTGGCGCGCGACTGGCCCTCGACCAACACCTTGACGGTACCATCGGGCAGTTTCAGCAGTTGCAGCACCGTGGCAACGGCGCCGACATCGTACAGATCCTCGACACCGGGATCTTCATCTCCCGGGTTTTTCTGCGACAACAGGAACACCGTCTTGTCACCGGCCATCGCAGCTTCGAGCGCGGCAACCGATTTTTCACGGCCGACAAACAAGGGCACGATCATCTGCGGGAACACGACGATGTCACGCAGCGGCAGCACGGGGTAACGGGGGCTGGTCATCACTCACACTCCAATCGACAGCAGGCCAAGGCCGGCCACCTTTCAACTCGCTTCGCCCCGGCATATGGGAAGCCGGGCGCCGCGCATCAATGCGGCTGCGACATACATGCCACTATTACGGCAGCTACCGGCCAAGCCTAGTAGGTAATAAACACAGTCCCGTCAGGCCGAGAGCGAACCATCAGCGGCAAAGCCGGCGATCTCGGCCGCGGAAAAGCCCAGCGCCGCCATGACCGCAGCGCTATGTTCGCCGCGCCCGGGGGCAGCGCTGCCGGGGGCGGCAGGCGTGGCGGCAAAGCGCGCTGCCGGGCGAGCGGCGCGCACACGCCCGGCGGCGCCATGATCGACCATCGCGACGCTGTCGTTATGAACGATCTGGGGATCGTCGATGACATCGGGCAGTGCATTAACCAACCCGCCAACAGCGCCTTCGCGGATGAAGCCCGCCATCAATTCGGCCCGGGTGCGCGATGCCAGTTCCCTGGCCAGTTCGGGCGACCATTCCTTTTGATGCTGCATGCGCCCGGCGACGCCCTTCAGCCGCGGATCCTCGGCGATATCGTGGCGACCGAGCGAGCGCATCATCGCCTGGAATTCGATGTCCTGCATGAAGCCGATGGCGACCTGGCCATCCGCTGCCGCCCACAGCCGCATCATCGAGCCATATTCGGGGAATGGCGCCGGCGGATCGTCGACAAAACTGTGATTGTACATGCCATCGGGCCAGTTGAAGGCGAGCGCCGCATCGACCATCGCGACATCGACACGCTGCGCCTCGCCGGTGCGTTCACGGTGGAACAGCGCGGCGGTGACCGCCTGCGCCATGGTCAAGGCGGTCACCTTGTCGGCAACCAGGTTGCGCACCAGCCCGGGCTTGCCCTCGCGGTCGGTCTGGGTCGCGGCAAGACCGCTGACCGCCTGCACGACAGGGTCATAAACGCGGATATTGCGGTACGGCCCATCGGGGCCGAAGCCGGTGATCGAGGCGAAGATAAGCCGCGGGTTGAGTTCGGCACAGCGTTCGGCGCTGAAGCCCAGCCGCTCCATGGTGCCGGGGCGGAAATTTTCGACGAGCACATCGGCCCAGCGCACCAGCCGTTCGAGAATGGTGCGCCCGCCACGGGTCTTCAGATCGATCGACAGGCCCTGCTTGCCGCGATTGACCGCGATGAACATCGACGACCGGTCACCCTTTCTGGGGCCGAGCACCCGCACCGGATCTCCCCCCGGGCTTTCCACCTTGATGACCTCGGCCCCCTGCTCGGCGAGCAGCGCGACCGCCATCGGGCCGGAGACGATCTGCGACAGATCGACGATCTTGATGCCGGCCAATGGTCCCGCCATGGGTATTCCTCAATCGTGGATATTGATGTGGCGCGTGTCTTTCAGGAACAGCAGCATCACCACCAGCCCGACGATCACCACGACAATCGTGTACCAAAGCCCGGCAAACACATCGCCGGTCGATACCACGATATATTGCGAGATCACCGGCAGGAAGCCGCCGAAATAGCCCGTGCCGATATGATAGGGCACCGACATCGACGTGTAGCGCACCCGCGCCGGGAACATCTCCACCAGCAAGGCGGCAATCGGCGCATAGGTCCAGCCGCTGAGCAGGCCGATCGCCATCACCGCGATCAGCAGTTTCCAGGCGATAATGCGTTCAGGGTCGGCCTTTTCCGGCCAGCCGGCCGCATTCAGCGCCGCACCCCATGCCGCCTTGTCGAACCCTTCCAACCGCGTGCCGGCCACGTTCATCGCCAGCACCGGCGCCGCGGTCTTGTCATAGGACACACCGCGCTTGGTCAGCCATTCCAGCGCCTTGCCGCAATCGGCCTCCTGTTTCAGGAATATGTTGTAATCGCACGGCGGCAGCTCGACGGTAACCGGCGCACTGGCCATGGCTTCGGCCAGCGCCGGATTGGCACCCTTGGCCATCAAGTCGAAGATCGGGAACAGCGCCACCAGCGTCAGCGCGAAGCCGGCGGCGAGCACCTGCTTGCGCCCGAAGCGATCGGAAAGTCCGCCAAAATAGATATAGGCCGGTGCCGAAACCGCGACGCCGACCGCCAGATAGAGCAGCGCCTCACGTTCGGGCAGGCGCGCGGTATTTTGCAGGAAATACAGCGTACCGAACTGGCTGGTGTAGAAAATCACCGTGAAACCGGCCGATACCGCCAGTGCCACCAGCAGCCGGCCCTTGTTGCCCGGCGCCGACAGCGCATCCTTGAACGGGTTTTTCGAAACGGTGCCCGCCGATTTCATCTTCTGGAACACCGGGCTTTCGGACAATTTCATCCGCACCCAAAGCGAAATTGCCAGCAGCAGGATCGACACCAGGAACGGCACCCGCCAGCCCCAGGCGATGAACTGGTCTTCCGAAATCACCGCCTTGCTGGTCAGCACCACGGCAAGCGCAAGCATGAACCCGCCAGCGGCCGCTGCCTGAATCCAGCTTGTATAGGCGCCGCGCTTGCCCGGCGGCGCGTGCTCGGCAACATAAATCGCTGCTCCGCCATATTCACCACCCAGCGCCAGCCCCTGCAGGGTGCGCAACACCAGCAGCAGGATCGGCGCGGCGATGCCGGCTTGATCAAAAGTCGGCAACAGGCCGATGCAGGCGGTGGCCCCGCCCATCATCGCGATGGTGATCAGAAACGTATATTTGCGCCCCACCTTGTCGCCGAACCAGCCGAAGACCAGCGCGCCGAGCGGCCGGAAGAAAAAGCCGATGGCAAAGGCGAACAGGCTGAACAGCAGTTCGGTGGTGGGGTTGCCGGTGGCAAAGAACAGCTTGCCGAGCAGGCTGGCGAGGATGCCATAGAGGAAAAAATCATACCATTCGAACACGGTACCGAGCGACGACGCGACGATCACCAACCGATCACGCTTGGGGTCAAGCACCTCATCATCGCCTGCCAGATCGATCGCCAAAATGTCTCTCCCCCGCAAATCGCCGCTTGTGTCTAGCGCAGCCACCGCGCCGTGCAAGCTTGTCATCCGGCGCCGACCATGGTTGAGGGCCAGCATGACGATCCGCAACCTGTTCGCCACGCCCTTCTACACCGGCGGGATCGACGATCCCGACCTTGTCGCCGCGCTCGATCACAGCTGCCGGTCGCTGGCCCGCGATGATCGCGCCGGGCGGCAATGGGCGAAGGACAATGCCTATGCCGGCTATACATCCTATGCCTCGCTTGCCGACCTGCCGCAGCGTGACCCGGCCTTTGCCGATCTCAAGCGCCACCTCGATCGCCATGTCGCGGCTTTTGCCGCTGCGGCGTTTCTCGATACCGGCGGCAAGAAACTGAGGCTCGACAGCCTGTGGGTCAACATTCTCAAGCCCGGCGGCGGCCACAGCGGCCACATCCACCCGCACAGCGCCGTTTCGGGCACCGTCTATATCGCCGTGCCACCGGGATCGGGCGCGCTGAAACTCGAAGACCCGCGCCTGCCGCTGCTGATGGCTGCCCCTGGCCGCACGACCAGCGCGCCCGAGGAAGTCCGCAATTTCGTCTACGCCAAGCCGGCGACCGGCACGGTCTTCCTGTGGGAAAGCTGGCTGCGCCACGAGGTGGTGCCCAACGCAGCAAAATCGGAACGGATCAGCATCAGCTTCAACTACCGCTGAACACCCGGCCCGTTCCGACGGTCAGACGGTCAGACGGTCAGCACCATGCCCTTGGCCGGGTCGATAGCGCCGGCGGCGAGCGCCTGCCACGCCGCAATCACCGCATCCGGCCCCGCGCCGCATTCGACCCGCAACCAGCCCGTCGAAGCGATGAAGGCCGTCCAGGCCGCAGCCAGCCGGCTTTCGAAACCCGCCTGCCCCCATTCGGCGATCCGTTCGACAATAACCGATGGCGCAAAGAACAGCCGCGGCGTCACCCCGGGCAGATGATTGCTGTTGGCAGTGTCCCAATGCGTGTCGCCGACGACGTGGCTTTCGATGAGGCGGTCGCCCAGCGCCCCATGGACGGCATGGCGGACGGCACCATTGCCCGAAAAATCAACCAGCGCCACCGGCCCGGCTTCGCTCACCAGACTGGCTGCATCGGCATAATCGATGATCGCGTCATAATAACCGGTGGCAGCAACAAAAGCGCGGTTGCCAGGTGCCGTCAGCCCGATGATCCGCTGGCGCCCCTTTGCCGCCTGCGCCAACCCAAGCGCGGTCTTGGACGATGCCGAGGTGAGCACCAGCGTCGCCGCCGGACTGGCGCTGAGCATCGCATCGAGCACGAACGAGGTGGTATAGAGCGGCCGGAACAGCGACTGGATCGCTTCGGGCCCGTAAGCGGCGCTGGCCGCAGCATAGCCGTTATAGACCTGTGGTAATTGCCGGCGATGCGCCGCGCCATCGGTAAAACCATGCGCGCCCAGCTTGACCGGCGTTACCAGTGCATGGCTCGCCATCGGCCAATAGCCATAGAAACGCGCACCCGGCAGGATGGCATCGACCTGGCTTTCGACCACTGTGGCAAAGCCCCAGACCGGCACGATGCCGAAACCTTCCGGTGCGGGGAAAAAGCCCCAATAAGCCATGTCGACGCCATGCGCGGCATAGGTCATGTTATTGGCAGTCAGCGCAAAACTGTCGACACGCAGCAGCACGTCGCCCTCACCTGGGCTTGCGTCGCGCGTCAGCGTCGTTATTGCCGAAAGATCGGTCCGTTTTACCAGAAGTTCCGTAATCTGCATGGCAAATTCACCCTTTAATATATTGATTTAAAATACCCGGCCCAGCACGAGATAGACTGACCCGGTATCGCCGCTCTGGCCATAGGCGAACCAGACCGGCCCGATCGGCGTGTCGGCGGCGACAAAGGCCGAAGCTGCAGTTTGCAGACTGCCCAGCGAAATATCGGACCGCAACGTCCAGACATTGCCTGCTTCCAGCGAGCCCCCAACATAGACCGGCAGGTCGAGGATAGGCGACTTGCCGGTCAAGCGGTAGAAACCCACTGCGCGACCGAACAGCAGTTGCTGTCCATTCAAGGAGTTCCGCGCCAATCCGGACAAGTTGAGAAAACCCCCGGTGCGGTAATCGCCGATGAAATCATTGGTGGTGCGCGACGTTGTGCCCAAGCGTCCGCCCAGCACCACGGTCGCCCCGCCGAAGCTCAACGGCTTTTGCACATTGATGGTCAGGTTGTTGCGGCGGAACACCCCACCCAGCGCTCGCACATGATCGACATATTGCACCTGGGCCAATATGCCGGTGCGCGGAAACGTAAGTGAATCGAGCGTATCGGCGGTAAAGCCAAGTCGCCAGTCGACATCGCGGCTCCACCCGCCCGGCAGGCCAAGATTGCCGCTCTCATCGCCGGGGTTTATACCGCCGATCCGCACGCCGGCGCGCAATTCGCCCCAGTTGCCGAAAACTACGCCGCCATCGACACCGGCACCAGCGCGCGCCACCTGCACCGAGATGGTCGACTTCTTCGTCTCCTGCGGGACCACTGTCGTCGAGAAGCGCTGGAAAAAGGCTATGGGCTCGATGAACAACCCGCCAGCCTGCTTGTAGAGACTGACATCGAACAGCACCTCATTGCCGACGCGAGCAAAGCCACGCCATTCCGCCCCGGAGCCCAGGAAATCGCGATCGGTGAAGCCAGCAGCGATGTCAAAGTTCGCGGACTTGCCAAAATTGGAGGCGATGGTCAGCCCGGTCTGGTAATATTTGCGCGCTTTGTGGCTGCCGCTGGCATTGACGACAAGCGTGTTTTCGCCTGGCGCGATATCGATCTTGTAATCGACACGATCAAATTCATCGAGCGCGTAGATGGCCGCCACGTCGCGCGCCATGATGCGGCCATCGAGCACATCGCCCTTTGCGGTGGTGACAAGCGGCGCGATATCCTCGGTCGGCAGCTTCGAAGTGTTGACGATCTGGACCTTGTCGATCCGGATCGGTGCCGGGTGCCGTCGCGCCGCGCGCTCGGCAAGATAGGTCCGCCACTGGGCATCATCAACCGACAGCCCCGCCAGTTGCTTGCCCATTTTTTGGGCGGCGGCGCGGCCGCGCTCGATACCCAGTTCGGCCTTGTCGAACGCTGCGACCGACAGGCCGTTGATATCGGGTTCGATAAGCACGTCCCGCCCGGCGATCGAGGCGCGCTGGCGGCGGATCGCATCATAGCCGAGCAGCAATTGCATTTGATTGAACACACTGATCGCATTGGTGATCTTCTCGGCACGCGCTGGCGGTTCCCCGACATCGACGACTATGACGACATCCACCCCCATGGCCCGCGCCACATCGACCGGCAGATTGTCAGAAATGCCGCCATCAACGAGCAACAGGCCCTCGCGCTCGACCGGGGGAAACGCCGCGGGTATCGACATGCTGGCAAAGACCGCTGTCGAAAAATTGCCGCTGCCCATGGCCACCGGCTGCCCGGTGACAATGTTGGTGGCAATGGCCCGAAACGGAATCGGCAGGTTGTTGAAATCCTCAGTCGCCCGCCATGGTGCCAGCAGTTCCTGAACGGTGCCGAACAACTTCTGCCCGCCAAAAATACCGGTCGGCAGCACGGCCTTGCCATTTTCGACGCCAAGGCGGGCATTTAGGAAGATATCGCGCACTTCGCGCTTGCGTCGGAAACTCAGGTCGCGGCGTTGCAGGCTATCTGTAAAAACATTCTTCCAATCAATTGATCGGGCAATATTTTTTATTTCGTCGGCATCATTGCCGATTGCATAGATGCTGCCGACCACAGCACCCATGCTGGTACCCGCGATGACATCGATGGGGATTTGAAGCCGCTCCAGTTCCTCGATGACGCCAATATGGGCAAAGCCCTTGGCACCGCCGCCGCCGAGCACCAGGCCAATCCGGGGCCGGTTGCTGGCGGTAAAGACCGGCAGGACAGGCCGCACAACGGGTGCCGAAACGTCGGCAGCGAGCGCCGATGGGCGTGGCAAGGCAAGCCCGATGATGACCGCCAGCAGCAATTGCGAGCGACCAGGAAGGATCACGCTGCCTCCGAAGCCTCATGCCCCGGCCCGCCAGATGGCTGCACAGTGAACCCCCTTTGCCTAACACAGGTTGCGCCGAAACTCAGGCGGTGGGCAACCGGTAATCCTTGTAGCGGTCGCGCAATTCGGTCTTGAGCAGCTTGCCCGTCGCGGTGTGCGGCAGATCGGCGACGATCAGCACATCGTCGGGCATCCACCATTTGGCGATCTTGCCGTCAAGATAAGCAAGAACGCCTTCTTTTGTTACAGTTGCTCCATCTTTTTCACGAACCAGCAGAAGCGGCCGCTCGTCCCATTTCGGATGATGGACGCCGATGACCGCCGCTTCGGCCACCCCCGGCGCGCCGACTGCGGCGTTCTCGAGATCGATCGAACTGATCCATTCACCGCCCGATTTGATGACATCCTTCGAACGGTCGACAATCTGCATATAGCCATATTTGTCCAGCGTCGCGACATCGCCGGTATCGAACCAGCCTTCGGCATCGAGGATGTCACCGCCATCGCCCTTGAAATAGCTGCCGACGATCCAGGGGCCGCGCACCAGCAGCCGGCCAAAGGCCCGGCCGTCGCGCGGCAGATCGGCGCCATCATCACCGATAATCTTCATCTCGACACCGAAAAGCCCGCGCCCCTGCTTCACACGATAGTTGAGCTCTTCGTCGTAAGGCAATGATGCGACTTCGGGTGCAGGCGAACCGATGGTGCCCAGCGGCGACATTTCGGTCATCCCCCACAATTGCACGACCCGCACGCCATGCAGCTTGTCGAAGGCTTCGATCATGCTGCGCGGCACTGCCGAGCCCCCTATCGCGGTGGTCTTGAGCGCGCCCAGGTTGCCGCCCGTTTTCTCGAGATGCTGGAGCATGCCGAGCCAGATCGTCGGCACCGCCAACGCCAGATCGACACCTTCGTCGACAATCAGCTTGTGCAGCGTCGGCGGATCGAAATTGGGCCCGCCCATGACCAGTTTGGCGCCGCAAGCCGCTGCCGTGTACGGCACGCTCCAGGCATTGGCATGATACATCGGCGCGATCGGGCAGACGGTCGTGCCGGCGCCCATTGCAAACGTATCGGTCATGCACGCCGCCATGGCGTGCAGAACATTGGAGCGGTGGCTGTACTGCACCCCCTTGGGATTGCCGGTGGTGCCGCTCGTGTAGCACAGACCGGCCGGGGCATTTTCCGCCACCTGCGTCCAGCCATCGGGTGTCGCGGCGGCAACCAGTTCCTCATAGCATAACAAATCGAGCGACGATTGCGCCGGCATATGGGCGTGATCGGTCAGCAGCACATATTTTTCAATCGTCGTGAACCGCGGCGCCAGCCGCTCGACCAGCCCGATGAAGGTCAGATCAAAGAACAGCACCCGGTCTTCGGCATGATTGGCGATATAGACGATCTGATCATCGAACAGCCGCGGGTTAATGGTGTGGGCAACCCCACCCATACCCGAAATGCCGTACCAGCTTTCGACGTGCCGCCAGGTGTTCCAGGCCAGGGTTGCCACCCGGTCACCCGGCAAGGCCCCCAGTCCGCGCAGCGCTGCCGCCACCCGGCGGGCGCGATCGTTGACACTGCGCCAGTTCGTGCGGTGGGTCGTGCCTTCGCATGACAGGCTGACGATCTCGCGGTCGCCATGGTTGATCGCGGCATGGTCGATAAGCTTGGATACCAGCAGCGGCCAATCCTGCATCGTGCCTGCCATCATCATCTCCCCGAAACGCATTTGAACGAGTGCCTTGATAGCCAGAAACAAAGCCAGTTGACAGACGGAACAAAACAAGAACATTATAGGGGTAACGAAAGGAAACCTATCTCATGACCCTCCTGCCCACAGCTTTCATCCTGCTCGCCTTTACGGGCATCTATACCGGCGTCCTTGCCATGGTCGGCACGCGCAGCGACACGCTGGTCGCCGCGCTGTTCACGCGGCGGCCCTGAACACGGGCTTGCGCCGGCATCATGCGCTGTGCGGGGGCTCCGCCACGGTGGTTTCGGGTGTGGCGGCTTCGGGCGCGGCGCCTTGGTCGCGGGCCTTCAAGCGGGCATAGCTGCGTACGGCAAACGGCACTGAAATCGCATAGCCAAGAATGCCGAGCGTCATCGTCATCCACGGCGCCGTGAACAACGTGCCGGCGAACAGGCCGACACCGACCAGCGCCGGTAACCGTTGTGCTGGGCGCAGCCGCACCGCCCCCCAGCCATAGGTCGGCAGGCTCGATGCCATCAGGAACGCCGTTGTCATGGTGATCATCGCCACCAATGTGTAGCGCACCCGCAGATCTTCGAGCAGCAGCGGTTCCAGCCAGAACGTCAGGAACAACGGGCTGAGCGTCAGCGCCGCCGCTACCGGCGCCGGAACACCGGTCAGATAGCCGGCACGCTTATGCGGTTGATCGGCGGAATCGATCTGCGCGTTGAAGCGGGCGAGGCGCAGCGCGCAGGTCACGGCGTGCGACAGCGCGATAACCCATCCGAAGCCCGGCAGATGCTGCAACGCCCAAAGATAGACGATCAGCGCCGGCGCCACGCCGAAGGCCGTGACATCCGACAGCGAATCAAGCTCGGCACCGAATCGGCTGGTACCTTTCAACAGCCGCGCAATGCGGCCGTCGATGCCATCGAGCACCGCCGCCACCATGATAGCGCCAACCGCCTTTTCCCATTCCCCGGCGATGGCAAAACGCACGCCCGTCAGGCCGAAACACAAGGCCAGCACGGTGACGGCATTGGGAATCAGCGCGCGCAGCGGTATGCCGGTACGGCGTTGCAGCCGCGCGCCGGGTGACAGTCGCTGCGGGGTTTCCGTCACTGGGCGGTCCCGCGCGGTTGGCTGAGATCATCACCAAGCCGCGCCAATATGGTTTCCCCGGCGATGGCGCGCTGCCCGACGATAACGCCGGGCACATAGCCGGCCGGCAGGAAGACATCGACGCGGCTGCCGAAGCGAATCAGCCCGACACGTTCACCAGCCAAAAGCTTAACCCCCGGCTCGATGAAGCGCATGATGCGCCGCGCCACCAACCCGGCGATCTGGGTAAAGGCAACCTTGGTGCCGGCGGCATCTTCGACGATGAAATATTGCCGTTCGTTATCGTCGCTCGCCTTATCCAGATCGGCGTTGAGAAACTTGCCCGGCACATAGACGATGCGCGTGCAGGTACCGGCGATCGGTGATCGGTTCACATGGACATCAAAGACATTCATGAACACCGAAACGCGCGTGCAGGGCCCCGGTGGCAAACCGCCTTCGCCCGCCAGTTGGCGCGGCGGCTCGACAGTGGTGATCAGGCTGACAAGCCCGTCGGCGGGCGAAATGATCAGCCCCGGTCCATCGGGCGTGACGCGGATGGGATCGCGAAAGAATGCCGCGATCCAGACCGTCAGCCCGGTCAGCAGCCAGGCGATGGCGTTCAGATTGAAGATAAATCCTGTCACCAATACTGCGATGGCCGCGATGCCGACGAATTTGCGCCCTTCGGGGTGCATCGGCGGCAGCTTGTACCGCGCCGATTCGCCGGGAATGATCGCCAGGGGCCGTTCGGGAACGGTGTCGAGTTCGGTGGGGAGTTCGCTGCTCATCAGGTGACGTTACCTCCCCTGCCTGTTACGCGCAAATCAGGCTGATGACGCGGGGCTGCCGAAGCGGCATAGAACGGCCATGATTGAATCCATCCTGCTTTTTTGCGGCTCGCGCCCCGGCCATGATCCGGCGCAGGTCGCGCTTGCTGCCGCGTTCGGCGCGCTGCTCGCCCACCACCGCGTCACCCTTGTCTATGGCGGCGGCGCGGTCGGCCTGATGGGGGTTGCAGCGCGCGCCGCGATGGCGGGCGGCGGCCGTGTCGTCGGCATCATCCCGCGCCTGTTGATGACCGCCGAAATCGCCCAGGCCGACTGTGACGAGCTTCACGTCGTCGAGACCCTGCACGAACGCAAAGCGATGATGCACGCCCGCGCCGATGCCATCGTCGCGCTGCCGGGCAGCATCGGGACCTTGGATGAACTGTTCGAATCGTTGACCTGGCGCGAACTCGGCATTCATGACAAACCGATCTGGCTGCTCGGCGGCAATGACTATTGGGCGCCGCTCGCCGCCTTGCTGCGTCACATTGCCGATGCCGGCTTTGCCCCGCCGGATCTCGACCGGTTGGTGCAGCCCCTGCCCGATCTTGCCGCGCTGG
>CAJAHV010000051.1 GCA_903939555.1 uncultured Alphaproteobacteria bacterium
CGCTTTCGGTTATGCCAGACAAGGCCGACACGCCAAACCGGCCCGCGCCGCGCGCCAGTGCGGATTTCAGCTTGCCAGCACAATTGTTTGGCCCGCGTATCGCGCCAGCGGCATCGTCAGCGCCATCGTCAGCGTCGCCCCGGCCCCCGATCCCGGCACAGCCGGGACAGGTAACCCCGGCACAGCTAATGCCGGCACAGCCGGGACAAGCATCGCCGCCGGGACAGCCTGTGCGAAAGCAGCCTGTGCCGCCCGCTGCCGTGCCCGCAGGCGCGCCGTCAAAGGCTGAACCCGTGCTGGCCAGTGCTGTAGCCGCTGACGCAGGCGCGCTGGCAAAAGCTGCGACCATCGATGCAGGCGCGCTGCTTCCAGCCGAAGCCGGGCAGGTGGCCGCGCCGCCGCGCCAGCGCGCCTCCGGCATCCGGCCGCGGTCGGGCGGCAAGCCGCTGGTTGTCATCGATGCGGGCCATGGCGGCAAGGATGCCGGGGCCATCAGCGTGCTCGGTGGCTATGAAAAGGATGTGACGCTGGCCATCGCCCGGTTGACGGCGCGGCGGCTGGAACGCGGCGGCCGGGTGCGGGTGAAGCTGACCCGCGACGATGACCGATTCATCCCGCTGGGTGGCCGCGTCCGCATCGCCCGCGATGCCCGCGCCGATCTGTTCATCTCAATCCACGCCGATGCGGCGCCCAATGCCGAAGCGCGCGGGGCCAGCGTCTACACGTTGTCAGCGGTTGCGTCCGACGCAGTGGCAGCGCGGCTGGCGGCGCGCGAAAACAAGGCGGACATCATCGGCGGGGTCAATTTGGGGGTCGAAGCCCCCGAAGTCGGTGACATCATGATCGACCTGTCGCGCCGCGCCACCGGCAATGTCTCGGTGCAGTTCGCCGACATTTTGCAGGATGCCTTGTCGGAGCGTCTCAGGTTTCGCGGCGAATTCCATCATTTCGCCGGATTCCAGGTGCTCAAGGCACCCGATGTGCCATCGGTGCTGCTCGAAACCGGCTATGTCACCAATCGTGACGATGCGCGGCTGCTGTTTTCGGGCAGTGCCCGGCAAAAGATCGCCGATGGCATCGCCCGCGCCATCGAGCGCCACCTGATCGGGGATTGAAATGCTTCCCCTGTCGCGCGCCAGCCGCTATCGGCAGACCGTCAAGCGGGAGTTCGGATGCGGCGCTGGGTGAAATGGGTTTGGGCTGGCGTCGCGGCATTCGCCGTGGCGGCCGGAATCATGCTGTATGCGGCGATGCAGGGCCTGCCGTCGGAAACCGAGCTGGCGCAATTTGCACCGGCGCTGCCCTCCACGGTGCGCGACATCGATGGCGAGATCCTGACCAGCTTTACGCGCGAAAAACGCATCTACCTGACCTACAAGGAAATTTCGCCGCGGCTGGTGCAGGCCTATATCTCGGCGGAGGACAAGACCTTCTTCGAACATGGCGGGCTGGATTATCTCGGCATCATCAATGCCATGGTGACCAATTTCGAAAGCCTGTTCACCGGCAACCGCCCGGTCGGCGCGTCGACGATCACCCAGCAGGTCGCCAAAAGCCTGGTCGGCAATGAAGTCAGCTATACCCGCAAGCTGCGCGAGGCGATCCTGGCGCGGCGGCTCGAAAATGTGCTGTCGAAACAGCAGATCCTTGAACTTTACCTCAACCAGATCTTCCTTGGGCGCAACGCCTATGGCGTGGAAGCGGCCGCACAGGCCTATTTCGGCAAGTCGGCAAGCCAGCTCGATCTGGCGCAGATGGCCTATCTCGCCATCCTGCCCAAGGCGCCGAGCACCTATAGCCCGGTAACGCGCAATGCCCGTGCCGTCGCGCGGCGCGACTATGTGCTCGGGCAGATGCTGGCCAATGGCTATATCAGCGCCGCCGAACGCGCCGCAGCATCGGCACAGCCGCTGGTCGCGGTGCCCAACCGTTCGATCGCCCGGCCGCGATCATCGGATTATTTCGTCGAAGATGTGCGCCGCACGCTGATCGCCAAATTCGGCGAAAGTGAACGCGACGGCCGCAACAGCGTCTATGGCGGCGGGCTGTGGATCCGCACCTCGGTGAACCCGAAATACCAGGTCGCCGCCGAACAGGCGATGCGCGACGGCTTGATGCGCTATGAAGCCGGCAAGCCGTGGCGCGGGCCGGCGGCGCAGATCGCCCTTGGCGATGGCTGGCAGGCGCGCCTGCAGGGTGTGGCCATCCCGCTCGGTTACGACAATTGGGAAAAGGCGGTGGTGCTGTCGAAAGCCGGTGATACGTCGCAACTGGGCTTTGCCGATGGCCATAGCGGCACCTTGCCCGGCACATCGGCGCTGAAACCCCTCAACGGCACGGCGCAGACGGCGGGGCAGGCGTTGCGCCCGGGCGATGTGATCCCGGTGGTCAGGACGGGCGGTTTCTATGCGTTGCGCCAGGCCCCCGAAATTTCCGGCGGCATGGTGGTGCAGGACGTGCACAGCGGCCGCGTGCTGGCGCTGGTCGGCGGGTTCGATGCGCGCTCGCAAAGCTTCAACCGCGCCACCCAGGCCAAGCGCCAGCCGGGATCGACCTTCAAGCCGATCGTTTATGCCACCGCGATGGACAATGGCTTCACGCCGTCCTCGATCGTCGTCGATGCGCCCTATTGCGTCTACCAGACCCGCGCGCTTGGCCAGAAATGCTTCAAGAATTTCGGCAACATGCGCGGCGCCGGGGCGCAGACGCTGCGCTGGGGCCTTGAACAATCACGCAACCTGATGACGGTGCGCATCGCCTTCAACACCGGTATGGACAAGGTGGTGGCACAGGCCAAGGCGCTCGGCATCGGCGATTATCCGCCCTATCTGGCCTATGCGCTGGGGGCGGGCGAAACCACGGTGCTCAAACTCACCAACGCCTATGCGCAAATCTTCAATGCCGGGCGCGCGCTCGAACCTTCGCTGATCGACATGGTGCAGGACCGCGATGGCAAGGTCATCTGGCGGCGCGACAACCGCAGTTGCCCGGGTTGCGAAATGCCCGATTGGCGGGGCGAACCGATGCCGCGCCCCGGTGGCGTCCCCCGGCAGGTCATGGACCCGCGCACCGCCTATCAGATCGTCCATCTGATGGAGGGGGTCATCATCCGCGGCACCGGCATGAATCTGGCGTCGCTGGGGCGCCCGCTCGCCGGCAAGACCGGCACCACCAGCGGACCGCGCGATGTCTGGTTCGTCGGCGGCACCCAGGATCTCGTTGCCGGCTTGTACATGGGCTATGATACGCCGCGCAATCTGGGTGGCTATGCCCAGGGCGGCACCATGGCGGCGCCGGTGTGGCGGCAATTCGGTGAAGCCGTGCTGCAGGATGCACCCAAGCTGCCTTTCGTCGTGCCGTCTGGCATCCGCATGGTGCGCATCGACCGGCGCACCGGCAAGCGCGTCTACGGCGCATGGCCGGCGGCGGAGGAGCGCCGCTCACCGACGATATGGGAAGCCTACAAACCCGAAAGCGAACCGCGCCGCGCCGTTGGCAACATCGACCCGTTCGCCATCGACCCGAGCCGCCGGGTGCGCAGCGATGCCGAATTCCTGCGTAACGAGGGCGGCATTTACTGAAAGTGCCTCCGGCGGATTTTAGGAGCCTCCGGTAGCTGGGGCCGCAGGCCTCAGACCCCATCTGATTTTTGGCCAAAATATCAACGGGTGTCGCCGGGCATCGGGCTGATTGAATGGGGTCTGGGGCCCACGGCCCCAGCCGCCGGAGGCCCTGCCTGACCTCAACACCCGCCGGGTCCGGCTTGCGCCAGGCGCGCGCCCGCCCTATGTCCCGCCTTGTAAACACAAGGACATCACAATGCGGGCCGAAGCCCAATCCTATGCCACTTCAATTCAGCAGGCACTCGACCTGCTGAGGAGGTTTCTTTGACTGGGATCGCGCCCTCCGCCGTCTCGACGAACTGAATAACCGGGTCGAGGA
>CAJAHV010000052.1 GCA_903939555.1 uncultured Alphaproteobacteria bacterium
CGCTATGCCTATGTGCCGCCGGGCTATACCGGCGTCGTGCCAGCCGGCGCCGAAGTGGTGCGCAGCGCCACCACCGATGCCTGGCTGCTGATCCGGGTGCTGGTCAACGGGCCGGACGATATCGAGGCGGCGACCAAGGCGATCGATGGCTACAAGCTGACGGTGCCCGAAGGCGAACGGGCAGCCTTGCTCGATGCGCCGCCGCGTCCCGATGCGAAAACCTTCCTCGCCGTTGTCAACGAAGCGCTGGCGCGGTCGGCAGCGAACACCGATCTGGCCGGTAAGGCCGCAGGGTTCGCGGCGCTGGGCATCGGCGCGCCGGCCAGCGACGACGCGCTGGCGCTTTGGAAACAATATCTGCCGGCGCTCAATGCCGAACTGAAGGGCGGGCTGGCGGCGGCGGGCGACATCGTCGACGGCTGGTCCTACCCGGGCATCGGCATCGGCGATTATGGCGATGACGATTTGCTGCGTGCCCGTGTCGCGCTCGGCGGCCTCGCCGCGCTACCGCGCATCGAGGCGATGTACCTGACGGCGCGCACCGACAAGGATGGCGGCGGGCTCGATGGCAGCAAGGCCTATACCGTCACCCTACCGCCGCGCCTGCCGGTCGGCGCCTTCTGGTCGCTGACCATGTACCAACAGGAAGCCGATGGCCGGCTGTTCTTCGTGCCCAACCGGCTCGATCGCTATGCAGTGGGCGACCGGTCACCCCAACTCCGTTCGAACCGCGACGGCAGCTACGAAATTTTCGTCCAGGCCAACAAGCCGAGCGGCGAACGGGTGGTCAACTGGCTGCCGGCCCCCAAGGGCAAGTTCGTGCTGGTCTTCCGGGGCTATCTGCCGCGCGCGCCCTTCCTCGATGGCAGCTTCCGCCTGCCGCCGGTAGTGGCCAGCGAGACGATTCCCTGAAATCCCGGGGCCGCAGGGCATGATCGCGCGCAAGACATGATTGCGCCGCTGCGACTGACCCGGCGGCACTGCGGCCCGCGATGATGGCCATTTCACCCGAACCGGGCTATCCGGCAGGGATGAAACGCGCCGGCAAACATATTTTCCTCGACCTTTTGCATTCGGAAGGCGTGGATGTCATTTTTGGCAATCCCGGCACCACCGAACTGCCGCTGCTCGATGCCTTTGTCGTCGAAGACCGGCTGCGCTACATCCTCGGGCTCAACGAAGTCGTAGTGATGGGCATGGCCGATGGCTATGCCCAGGCAACCGGCCGCCTCGCCGTCTGCAACCTCCACGCCGCGCCGGGCCTCGGCAATGCCATGGGCATGCTCTACAATGCCGCCCGCGCCGGCGCGCCGATTCTGGTCACCGCCGGGCAGCAGGACATGAGCATCCGGCTGACCGAGCCGCTGCTCTGGGACGATCTCGCCACCATGGCGCGGCCCTTGTGCAAATGGTCGTTCGAAGTGGCCTCGCTGGCCGAACTGCCGCGCGCCGTGCGCCGTGCGGCCAAGGTGGCGCTGACCGCCCCCACCGGGCCGGTGTTCCTGTCGATCCCCGGCGATGTGCTCACCGCGATGGCGGGGGATGAACTCGATCTGCTCGCCCCCACCCGCATCGGGCCGCGGCTGCGCGGCGATGCCGATGCGATTGCCACCGCCGCCGCGCTGATCCGCGCCAGCACGGCGCCGGTGATCTTTGCCGGCGATCATGTCGCGCGCGCGGGCGCCCATGATGAACTGGCGGCGCTTGCCGAAGCCATTGGCGCGCCGGTCTATCTCGAAGGCATGGCCAACACCGCCGCCTTTCCGTCGAACCACCGGCTTTACGCCGGCACCGTTGCCCGCATGACCCCGGCGCTGCGCGCGCTGATGGAGCAGCATGACCTGCTGATCTCGATCGGTGCCGATCTGCTGACGCAAAGCCAGGCAACCGGAGTGGAGGCGCTGGCGCCGGGCACGAAGGTCGTCCATCTCGATGATGAACCGTGGCAAATCGGCAAGAACTTCGCTGCCACCGCCGCCATCCAGGGCGATGCGCGGGCGACGCTACCCGAATTGACCGTGCTGGTGGCCGATTGCGGCGCGCACCGCAGCACGGCCGTCGCCGCTGGTCTTGCCGCAAAAAAGGCAGCGCTGTTCGCCCGCGCCGACGCCATGGCCGGCGACCTGCCCTTGCAGCCCATGCCGGTGCTGAAACTCATCGGCGAGCTGCTTCCTGACAACGCCATCGTCATCGAGGAGCTGCTGTCGAGCGGCATGAACACCGTGCGCCATCTTGTCCCGGCCGTCGCTCCCGACAGCTGGTTCGGCATGCGCGGCGGCGGCATCGGCGTCGCCATTCCCCAGGCTGCCGGCATCCAGATCGCCCATCCCGACCGCCCGGTCGTCGTGCTGTCCGGCGATGGCAGCGCGCTCTACAGCATCGCCGCGCTGTGGACGTTGGCGCATTACAAGCTGCCGGTGGTGACGGTGATTTTCAACAACCAGAGCTATCGCATCTTGAAGCAGCGCACCCGCGCCATCGGTGGCCACAGCGCCGAGGCCGACAGTTTTGTCGCCATGGATCTGCAGGACCCGACGATCGATTTCATGGCGATGGCCAAGGCGCATGGCGTTGCCGGGGTGCGCGCCGAAACGCTCGACGCGGTGCGCACGGCGTTCACGACCGCGCTCGCCGCAGACACGCCGACCCTGATCGAGATCATCGTCGACCGCGAAGTCTGAAGGCCCCGCCTCAGCGCTTGGTAGAGGCCCCGCCTCAGCGCTTGGTGGCGAACCAGATCAGGTGGCGCGGCCCCTTGCCGTTGGCGCGGGCATGGACGACGATTTCCTCGACATCGAAACGGGCGCGTTTCAGCCGGTTGGTGAAGGCCGGATCTGGCGCTGCCGACCAGATGGCGAGCACACCGCCCGGGCGCAGCGCGACGCGGGCTTCGGCCAGGCCGGTCTTGGAATAGATGCGGTTGTTGGCATCGCGAACCAGCCCGTCGGGGCCATTGTCGACATCGAGCAGGATGGCGTCATAGCGGTTCTGCACACCGGTGATCAGATCGCCGACATTGCC
>CAJAHV010000053.1 GCA_903939555.1 uncultured Alphaproteobacteria bacterium
AGGCTGGCATAATCGATCGAGCCGGCGATATCGGCCCCCGATCCATCTGCGGCGGCAACCGTTATCTTCAGCAACGGCAGGTCGTTGCGCACCGCCCGGATCACCGGCGAGAATTCGGCACCGTGAATGATGCAGGCGCTGTCGGCATTGCTGAAAAGATACCGCAATTCATCGGCACGGTAGCGGTAATTGACATTGAACGGCACCGCACCAAGCTTGCAGGCGGCGATAAAGCCTTCGAGATAGGCCGGCCCGTTGCCGAGATACAGGCCGATCTTGTCGCCGCGCGCCACCCCATGCGCGGCCAGGCCCGCCGCGAGCCGGCTGCTGCGCGCGTCAAGCTCGGCATAGGTCAATCTGGTGGAACCCGAGATGATCGCCAGCCGGTCGGGGACCGTGACCGCAACCGTTTCGAACAGATCGGCAAGGTGGAACTGGTTGGCCATCACAGCATTTGCCTCGCGCCAGCCCGGACACCGGGCGAATGGTCGATGACGTTTGCGACCGCGACTATTTGCTGTTTCACAATCGAACCCCTTGCCCCGGAAACGCGTTAAGCTGGCTTACAGGGTCTGGCGACACCATTCGCGTAATTTAAGATGAATTTTCTTACGCGGAAAGACAAAAGTGCCGGCCTGTGATGACAAGCGGCCGGGCGCGTCATCGGGCCATGAATTTGGTTACGGACACAATCGGGATCAGGTCGAATTGTCGCCAAATTGCGCGCTCCCGGATGCACCGAAAGCAACCGTCCGTATCATCACCGATGGCACTGCAACGGCAACATTCTTAAACAAGTCAACGGTGTTCGCTTGTCTGAAGATTCGCGGCCCGCTGCGAGATCTGGATGTTCGGATCATTGCTGGTGGAACGGTTTTGCCCGTGTTGCCGGCAGTGGTGCGGGTCGCCCTTACGGGACGAAACAATCCGATGGGCATAATATGGCCGCACGTGAACGGCCGATGGCGAACATGGTGTTCGCTTGATTGCATCCGGGTCCGGGCTGGTTTGCCAGCCATGATCCGCAACCCGAGGAGTGAATGACATGAATGATATCGCCGCCAGCCCGGTTTCTCGCCTTGCCTCCCGGGCCATTCTGCCCGCAACCAGTCCGGCAAGCTGGCTGCGCAACCTGTTGCCCAACCCGCTGCTCGACATGACCGAGGATGCCAAGGCCTATCATCTTGCCGTCGAACTGCCGGGCCTTGATGAACAGGATGTCGAGGTGACCATCACCGACAGCATGTTGGCCATCACCGGCGAAAAAAGGGTGACCCGGGATGAACAGTCACAGGATTTTCTGCTGCGCGAGCGCCATTATGGCAAATTCACCCGATCGCTGCTGATTCCGGTTGATGTCGATCTGGCCGAGATCAGCGCCAAATTCAATCGCGGCGTCATGGAGATCACCATGCCCAAGGGCGGCGAAGGCGCAACGCGAACCCGCAAGATCGCGGTCACTGCGACCAAGGACTGATCACTTGCCGATTTGGACTGACAGCGAAGCGGAGCACGCCGCATCATGGTCGCATCATGGTCGCCGCCATGATGCGACGCAGATGGCGGTTGTCTCGGGACGGCCGCCCGGTCAATCGGTCAGCTCAATGCAGCGCATAGCTCAATGGCTTGGCGACCAGTCGTTGTTTCACGATGTTCACCGAATTTTCCAGAAAGACGCGCACCGTTGCCAGATGCAGAGTGTCGATCGCTTCCGGGCTGAGATCGTGCGTTTCCGCCACATCGTCGAGGGCTTCGCTCAACCGGTCCGAGAAATCTTCCCAGCGCCGTTCATCTTGATCTGTCATGGCCATTTCCGCCTTTGTCGATGATGTACGTCATTATCGGGCGCAGTCTGCGGCAGTTAATCGCCGTTATGGGCTGGGTAGCAGTAACATTTGGTGCTGCGCAGCATTCTCATTAACATGTCCACCTTGTGGCTTTTCCCGGATTTTGTCTGTATGCGAACGCACGCTCGGCGAAATTTTTCGGGCATGGGGATTGCTAAGTGGAGCCGTCAGAAATATTTACCCCGGCAAGGCAATCGGAACCTGAATGAACCCTTCTGCAGGCCATGGCGCGACGTCGGGGAATCTGTTCC
>CAJAHV010000054.1 GCA_903939555.1 uncultured Alphaproteobacteria bacterium
CACTGCCGCTGCCGGGCTGGCAACGCTGGTCGCGATCAATCGCTGCGGCGTGCGGTCACTGCTTCCCTATCTTGTCGTCGGCACAGGCGTCTGGTTTGCGGTGCTGCAATCGGGCATCCACGCCACGCTGGCCGGTGTGGCGGTTGCCTTCACCATTCCGCTCAAGGCCAGTGGCAGCGCCCCTGACGACAAAGCCTCGCCGCTGCTGCGCCTCGAACATGCGCTGGCACCGATGACCGCCTTCATCATCGTCCCCATCTTCGGTTTCGCCAATGCCGGGGTCGATCTGCGCGGCATCGGCTTGGGTGATGCCGTGGCGCCGGTGCCGCTGGGCGTCGCGCTCGGGCTGCTGATCGGCAAGCAGATCGGCGTATTCGGTGCCATCGCCGCACTCGTCCGGCTGCGGCTCGCCGATCTGCCGCCCGGTGCCGACTGGTGGCAGGTCTGGGGCCTGTCGTTGCTGTGCGGCATCGGCTTCACGATGAGCCTGTTCATCGCCGCCCTTGCCTTTGGCGAAGGCTCGCCGTTGGAAGGCGCCGCCAAGCTCGGCATCATCGGCGGCTCCCTCGTTTCGGCACTGCTTGGCTGGCTGGTGTTGCGCCGCAAAAGCTGAGGCGGAACCGGCTCAGCCAAGATTGGCGCGCAGCATCCATGCGGTCTTTTCATGCACCTGCATTCGCTGGGTCAGCAGGTCGGCGGTCGGTTCATCATGGGCCGCATCGGCAAGCGAGAACACCGCCCGGGCGGTTCGCACCACAGCGAGCTGGTCTTCTGCCAGGATACGCACCATGTCGGTGGCCGGCGGGTTGCCTTCGGCTTCCTTGATGCTGGCCAGTGCAGCAAAGGCCGAATAGCTGCCAGGTGCCGGCTCACCCAGCGCCCGGATCCGTTCGGCGATCAAATCGACCGCCAACGCCAGTTCAGTATACTGGCCTTCGAACATCAGGTGCAGCGAATTGAACTGCGGCCCGGTGACGTTCCAATGGAAATTATGCGTTTTCAGATACAGCGTATAGGTATCGGCAAGCAGCCGCGAGAGCCCCGCAGCAATTGCCCGGCGGTGTTTTTCATCTATCCCGAGATCGATGCCGGCACCCGCCGCTTTCTTCGATGCTTTCGCCATGTCAGCCTCCGTTTCAATAATGCCAGATACGGGCCGTACCAGACCGTCGACGCGAGCTTGAAAAGTCGCAAAAGTCACGAACTTGACACTACCGGACGCTTGTCCCGAACTATTCGTACTGCCCGGAGCAATTATCGAACGGCGCCAATATCGCAAACATAACTGATTCGGTTCATGTAGGACAGGGGCGTGGTGGGCGCGACAGGGATTGAACCTGTGACCCCACCCGTGTGAAGGGTGTGCTCTACCGCTGAGCTACGCGCCCACGCCCTGATCCGCACTGGCACCGGCGCCAGCAAGGGAACGGCTGGTTAGGCGAGGCGCGCGCCCAAGTAAAGCCCAGCTTGACGATTTGATCATCCGGGCGGCAGGCTGTGGCGATGCTGACCGACGCCGAAATTGCCGAAATTGCCCAGGGCCTGCTCGATCGCAGCCTGCCGCCGCCGCGCTGGAC
>CAJAHV010000055.1 GCA_903939555.1 uncultured Alphaproteobacteria bacterium
CCCCAGACCCGCTTCGATCAGCTTGCTGCTGGGCGTAATCGATTGATATTTTGCATAAAGTCAGATGGGGCCTTGGGCCTGCGGCCCCAGCCGCCGGAGGCAATTACAGCAGCCGCCGGAGGCAGTTACAGCCACCGCAGTATTCAACATCAACGCGGCGTGTTGTTATAAGGTCCAGAATTTTCCCAGCCGGGAATGTCTTCGAGCACCAGCCAACCGGCGACATAATTGGCGTAGAACAGCGCGAACAGCGCCGTGCTGATCACCGTCGTCCACAACAGTTTCTTGGCCAGCATCGGGTTATGCGGCGCCGAATCGGCCTCGCCTGGCACGGGATCGTGCCCCAGTTCGCGGGTCGTGCGCACCCCGAAGGGCAGCACTGCGAACAGTGTCAGCGACCAGAACAGCAGGTAGATGGCGATGGCCGACGCGGGTTTCATTGCCTAGAGCCGGACGACCTGAACATCGGTGACAGGCTTTTTGCCGGTCCATTCGCGGGCGATGCGGCGCACCGCGACCCGGATGGCTTCGGCATATTTTTCGGGGTTCTTCTGATCGGCCTTTTTCGCAGCGGCCTCGGCGGCTTCGGCGCATTCGGCGAGAAAAGCGGCCTTGTCTTCCTCCACCGGCACGCCCTGCGCGGTCACTGCCGGGGTGGCGGCGACCTTGCTGTTGCGATCGAGCACGACGGTGACGCCCATATGGCCGTTCATCATCAGGCGGCGGCGTTCAACAATGGTGGCGCCATCGGCAGGCAGAATGACATCGCCGTCGAGCACCAACCGCCCGGCCTTCTCATGGCTGAGCAATTTCGGGCCATTGGGTGCCAGTCGGATCGCGCTGCCGTTGATCGGCACCATCGTCTTCTTCACACCGCACGCCTTGGCGACAAGGGCATGGGCTTCCATGTGGCGGCGTTCACCATGCACGGGGATGGCGATTTCGGGGCGGATCCATTCGTACATGGCTTCCAGTTCGGGCCGCCCAGGGTGGCCCGAGACGTGCACATGCGCCTGTTTCTCGGTGATGACCTCGATACCACGGGTGGCAAGCGCATTCTGCACACGGCCGATGGCGAGTTCGTTGCCGGGGATCTGCTTCGACGAATAGACGACGAGATCGCCGGGTTCGAGCTTCAGCACCGGGTGCGAGCCGCTGGCGATGCGGCTGAGCGCCGCCATCGGTTCACCCTGCGCGCCGGTGCACAGGATCAACAGCTTCGACGGGTCCATGTTCGCCGCAGCATCCCATGACAGGCTGGGCGGCATGTCCTTGAGATAGCCTGTCGCCTTGGCAACCTGGGTGATGCGGTCCATCGAGCGGCCGGCGAGCACGAGATGGCGCCCGGTTTCCTTGGCCACCCAACCCAGCGTCGCCAGGCGCGCGGCGTTGGAGGCAAAGGTCGTCACCAGCACCCGGCCGGTCTTGCGCGCCTTGACGACCTTCAACAGGCCTTCGCGGACATCGGTTTCGCTACCAGAGGCCTTGTCATTGAAGACATTGGTCGAATCGCCGACCATTGCCAACACGCCGGCATCGCCGATCGCTGTCAGCTGTGCCGCCGAGGCCGGGGTGCCGAGCAGCGGGCCATCATCGAGCTTCCAGTCGCCGGTGTGGAAAATCCGGCCATAGGGCGTATCGATGACCAGCGCATTGCCTTCGGGAATCGAATGGGCCAGCGCGACATAGCGGAAGTGGAAATCGCCGAGGGTCAGCGTGCCGTCCATCGGGATGATGTTGAGCTTGACCTCCTTGGTCAGCCCTTCTTCCTCGAGCTTCTTGGCAATAAGCCCGGCGGTGAACGGCGTCGCATACAGCGGCACGCCGAGTTCGTTGGCGAGATAGGGGATCGCGCCGATATGGTCTTCATGGCCATGGGTGAGCACGACGCCGAGCAAATCGGCGCGGCGTTCCTCGATGAAGGCCAAATCGGGCAGCACGAGTTCGACCCCGGGATAGCCCGGATCGGCAAAGGTCATGCCGAGATCGACCATCACCCATTTGCCGTTGCAGCCATAGAGATTGACGTTCATGCCGATTTCGCCCGAGCCGCCCAGCGGCAGGAAAATCAGTTCGTTACCTGGTTTCATCTGAATTTATGTTCTTTTCTGGTTCGCTTTGCCCTGAATTGAGGGCGTGAATGCGGATCAAGCCGCGAATTGTCAGGTCACCATCAACCTTGTCGATGGCTGAAGTATGGCGGTTGAACAGAGTGGCAAGGCCGCCCGTGGCAATCACCGTGACCGCACCGCCGATTTCGGATGTAATGCGCGCGACCAGACCTTCAATCAAGCCGACATAACCCCAGAACACGCCCGATTGCATGGCATGCACCGTACCCTTGCCGATAACGCCGAGATTTCCGCCACTTGGGCTTGTCGGCGGCTCGACGGCGATACGCGGCAATTT
Organism: uncultured Alphaproteobacteria bacterium; assembly: GCA_903939555.1. Lineage (GTDB taxonomy): Bacteria > Pseudomonadota > Alphaproteobacteria > Sphingomonadales > Sphingomonadaceae > Sandarakinorhabdus. The sequence goes on from CAJAHV010000055.1 coordinate 2,410, forward strand.
TGCCGCCGCCTGGTAGAGCGCGTCCATCGACAGGTTTATACCCGGAGCGATGACGCCGCCCTGATAGGCACCATCGGCTGAAACCACATCGAACGTCGTCGCCGTGCCAAAATCGACGATAATGAGATTGCCGGGCGTTTCGGCATGCGCGGCGATGGCGTTGACAAGCCGGTCGGCGCCGACTTCGCTGGGGTTCGCCAGATCGATGCGCAGTCCCAGATTGATATTGCCGACCGCGACGACCAGCGCATCGACTTGGAAATACTTTCGGCACAGCCGCTGCAGGTTGAACAAAGTCTGCGGCACCACCGTCGCGATGATCGCCGAATCGACATGGGTGCGCTCCACGCCCTCCAGTTGCATCAACTGGTGCAACCAGACAGCATATTCATCGGCGGTGCGCTGACCATCGGTGGAGATCCGCCAGCGCCATTTGATCTCGTCGCCGTCGCAGATGGCAAAGACGATATTGGTGTTGCCAACATCAATGGCGAGCAACATGGTCCCCTCCCCCGTTACAGCGCAAAGACTTCGCCGGCGTGAATAGCACGCAGGCTGGCGTCATCGAGCCGAAGCATCAGCGCACCATCGCTGGCGAGCCCTTCGAAGCAGCCTTCGAGCGTTTCACTGCCGAGCCGGGCAGTGACGCGGTCGCCCAAGCCGGCAGCGCGCGCCAGCCAGCGGTTACGGATGGCTTCGAAACCGTCATCGGCCCAGAGAGTGCGATAGTGCGCAAAAGCCGGCATCAGCCGCGCCAGCACAGCAAGCGGCGTGGGCACGGCAAGGCCGGCGGCGGCGAGCGAGATCGCCGGGCGTTCCGTGTCGGCCGGGTATTGCGCCAGATTGGCACCAAAACCGATAACCAGCGCATTGCCGGCACGCTCGAGCAATATCCCAGAAACCTTGGCACCATCCAAAAGCACGTCATTCGGCCATTTCAGATGAAAGCGGGGTGCAGGGGTTTCAGACCCCTGCCCGTCGGAGGCTTCCAACGCATCGAGCAAGGCCAGTGCCGCCACGAACGACAACTGCTGCACAGCCCCATTGGCCCGCACGATCATCGACGCCATCAGATTGCCGGCGCCATCGCCCCAGGCGCGCCCGCGCCGGCCGCGCCCGGCGGTCTGCCGGTCGGCAATCACCCAATGGCCATCGGCAAGGCCGACCGCGCGTTCGAGAAGCCAGTCGTTGGTGGAACCCGCCGTGGCGAGATGGGTGAAGGCTGGCGCGGTCAACCCGCGACCGCGAACAGCGCTGCGGCGGCGCGGCCGGTGGCAGCGACCAGCGGCGTGATGGCGAGCATGCCGAGCGGCGAGCAGAACAGCGCCGCAGCGGCGATCAACGCCCCGTTGACGACGCCGCCGTCGCTGGTCGCCGGCACGCCGGGTTCATCGAAGAACATAACTTTGATGAGGCGGAGGTAATAAAACGCCGCAACCACCGAGGCGATGAAGCCGATGATGGCGAGCGGAATGAGCCCTGCCGCGACAGCCGCCTGGAACACCGCGAACTTGGGCCAGAAACCGAGCAGCGGCGGGATGCCGGCGAGGCTGAACATGAAGATCGTCAGCCCCCAGGCGAGCGCCGGGCTGGTCTTCGACAGGCCGGCGAGATCGGCGATCTGCTCGACCGCTGCGCCATCGGGGCGGCGCAGTTGCAGGATGACGAGGAAGCTGCCGAGTGTCATCGCCAGATAGACTGCGGTGTAGAACAGCAGCGCGCCGATGCCCTGTTCGGTCGCCGCCGCCAGCCCGACCAGCGCGAAGCCAACATTGGCGATCGAAGAATAGGCGAGCAGTCGCTTGATATTGGTCTGGCCGACCGCGCCGACGGCACCCAGGATCATCGAGGCGACCGCGAGGAAGAAGACGATCTGCTGCCAATCCACCACCATCGGGCCGAAGGCGCCGATAAGCACGCGCACCATCAGGCCGAGCGCCGCAGCCTTGGGCGCCGCCGAGAAGAACGCCGCAACCGGGGTCGGCGCACCTTCGTAAACGTCCGGCGTCCACATGTGGAACGGCACCGCCGAAATCTTGAAGGCGAGGCCCGACATGATGAAAACCAGCCCGAACAGCACCCCGAGCGAGCGTTCTCCCTGCCCGGCCAGCACATCGTGGATGGCGCCAAAACCGGTGGTACCGGCAAAACCGTAAACCAACGTGATGCCATAAAGCAGGATGCCCGAGGCCAGCGCGCCAAGGACAAAATATTTCAACCCGGCTTCGGATGATTTCGATTCGCCGCGATGAAAAGCTGCCAGCACATAGGCGGCGAGCGATTGCAACTCGAGCCCTACATAAAGCGACAGCAGATCACCGGCCGACACCATCATGCACATGCCCAGCGTCGCCAGCATGAGCAGCACCGGATATTCGAACCGGCCGGTCTTGGCCGTCGCCAGATAGGGCAAGGCCATCAGCATCGAGGCCGCCGAGGCCGCCAGGATGAGCACCTTGAGGAACGCCGAGAAACCATCGGCGACATAAAGCCCACCAAACGCCGTCTGCACCCCTGCCGGCTCATCGAGCAAGGTCAGGCCGGCGATGCCGACAATCAGCACGGCGACCCAGGTCAGCGCTTTCAACACCTTGTCGCCGCCGCCGAAAGCGCCGAGCATCAGGGTGAACAGCGCGCCGGCGGTCAGCACGGCTTCGGGGCCGGCAATGGCAATGGAGGCGAAGGTCGGGTTCATGGGTGCGTCCCTTCGGCTGCGACCGGAGTCGCGGTGCCGGCGACGAGCGTCATGTCGGTGGGGATGGTCGCCAGCGCGCGACCATCAAGGCGGGCGACGATGGCGGCGACGCCGGGCTTCATCGGGTCCTGAAAGCTTTTGGGATAGATCCCCATCCACAACACGGCGAGCGCGATCGGCACAAGGATCGCGATTTCGCGGGCGCTGAGGTCGGCCATGGCGCGCGTGTCATCACTGGCAGCAGCCCCAAATACGACGCGGCGGTAAAGCCAGAGCATATAGGCGGCGCCCAGAATGATGCCGGTGGTCATCACGAAGGTCGCCCAAGTCGACGTCTGGTAGAGCCCGAGCAGCACGAGAAATTCGGCAACAAAGCCCGAGGTGGCGGGCAGGCCAACCGACGCCATGGTGAAGAACATCAGCAGCAACGCGTAACGCGGCATGTTGTTGGCAAGCCCGCCGTAACGCGCAATCTCGCGCGTGTGGAGGCGATCGTAGATGACGCCGACGCAGAGGAACAAGGCGCCCGAAACGAGACCGTGGCTGAGCATCATGACCAGCGCGCCTTCGATGCCTTGCGTGTTGAGCGCGAACAGCCCGGCGGTGACGAACGCCATGTGCGCGACCGACGAATAGGCGATGAGCTTCTTCATGTCGTTCTGCACCAGCGCGACGAGCGAGGTGTAGACAACCGCGACCATCGAGAGCGCAAACACCAGCCAGATCAGCTGCGCCGAAGCATCGGGGAACATCGGCAGCGAAAAACGCACGAAACCATAGCCGCCGAGCTTGAGCAGCACGCCGGCAAGGATCACCGAGCCGGCGGTTGGCGCTTCGACGTGGGCATCGGGCAGCCAGGTGTGCACCGGCC
>CAJAHV010000056.1 GCA_903939555.1 uncultured Alphaproteobacteria bacterium
CAGCGTCACTGGTAATGGTAGCGGTGATGCGGCACAGGCGGTGGCTGATGAAATCCGCGCGGCCGGGGGCCAGGCCGTCGCCAACCGCGCCAGCGTGGCGGATTGGGCGGGCGCCGCGACGATCATCGCGCAGGCGGTGGCGACCTTTGGCGGGCTCGATATCGTCGTCAACAATGCCGGCATCAACCGTCCGGCAACATTGCTGACCATGACCGAAACAGATTATGATTTGGAAACCGGCGTACATCTGAAGGGCACAACAGCCGTTTCGCACCATGCCGCGCGTTTCTGGGCCGAACGCGGCACGGCGCCGGGTCGCGCGATCATCAACACCTCATCGCCGGTCGGCATGCACCCGATGCCCGATGGTGGCCCCTATTGCGCCGCCAAGGCCGGGATTGCCGCCCTGACGCAGGTCCATGCCCAGGAACTGGCGCATCTTGGCGTACGGGTGAACGCCATCGCGCCTTGCGCGCGTACCCGGATGGTCATGGCATCGCCAAGTGTCGATGAACTGATGCCGCGCGGTGATGGCTTTGATCGCCACGCACCCGAACATGTGTCGCCGCTGATCGTCTATCTGGCGTCGAACCTGTGTGGCTTCACCGGCAGGATCTTCGGGATCGAAGGCCCCGATGTTGCCGTCTACCGGCCATGGAGCGCCGATTGGCTGGTCAGCAATCCCGGTGGCTGGGCGCCCGAAGCACTGGCGGCGGCGCTCGCCGATGTGCCGGTGCAGGCACGCATCGAAGCCTTTTATCCCGGTGGCCGCATCGCCACACAATTCCCGCCGAACCGCACGCTGAAGGCACTGGCGGCGGCGGCGGCACTGGGTTAGCGTGGCACCATGTTCCTGAACTTTCTCGACGAGCTTCGCGCTGCGAAAATCCCGGCTTCGCTGAAGGAGCATTTGCTTCTGCTCGAAGCGATGCAGGCCAATGTCATCGACTGGTCGATCACCGATTTCTATTATCTGGCGCGCGCCACCTATGTGAAGGACGAAGGCCTGCTCGATAAATTCGACATGGTATTTTCCAAGGTATTCAAGGGACTGGAAACCAGTTTTGATACCGGAACTGCGGAAATTCCCGAAGACTGGCTGAAGGCCGTCGCCGAACTCAACCTGTCCGCCGAAGAAATGGCCGAGCTGGAAAAGCTGGGCTGGGACAAGCTGATGGAGACGTTGAAGGAACGCTTAGAGGAACAGAAAAAACGCCACGAGGGCGGCAATAAGTGGATCGGCACCGCCGGACAATCACCCTTTGGCGCACAAGGCAGCCACCCCGAAGGCGTGCGTATCGGCCAGAAGGAAGGCCGCCAGGGCAAGGCGGTCAAGGTCTGGGACAAGCGCGAATTCAAGAATCTCGACAATTCGGTCGAACTCGGCACGCGCAACATCAAGGTCGCACTGCGCCGCCTGCGCCGCTTCGCTCGTGATGGCGCCGCCGATGAACTTGATCTCGATTCGACCATCTCGGGAACGGCGAAGAAGGCTTATCTCGACATCGTTATGCGGCCCGAGCGCCACAACGCCGTCAAGCTGCTGCTGATGCTCGATGTCGGCGGCTCGATGGATCCGCACGTCAAGGTCTGCGAGGAACTGTTCTCGGCGGCGCGCAGCGAATTCAAGCACATGGAATTCTTCTACTTCCACAATTGCCCCTATGAGGCGCTATGGAAGGACAACAAGCGACGCTGGTCAGAACGTACGCCAGTCATGGAGCTTCTCCACAAATTCCCGCATGATTACAAGCTGCTGTTTGTCGGCGACGCCTCGATGAGCCCCTATGAAATCAACTATCCCGGCGGTTCGGTCGAACATTGGAACGAGGAATCCGGCGACGTCTGGATCAGCCGCATGCTCGATGTCTATCACGCCTCGGTCTGGCTCAACCCCATTCCCGAAAAGAGCTGGGGCCACAGCCAGTCGATACAGATGATCAAGACGTTGATGAACGACCGGATGTATCCGCTCTCGCTGGAGGGGTTGGACAAGGCGATGAAAGAATTGACGCGGCGGCGCTAGACGTAACCGAAGTCATCGATCCAGGATTGAAGCAACGGCAGTACCGGTTGCAGTTGCACGGCAAAGCGTTGCCATTGCCCGCTGCCATTGTACAAACCGCGCCGCACCTGCCCCACGCTGGCAGTGCTGACATTGCGCTGCCGAGCGGTGGCGCTGAAATCGCGCAAGGCTTCCTGCCATTCGAGTCCGAGCGCAGCGCAGAGCCGCTGCGTGACGCCATCGAAATCGGCAACGAGTTCTTCATAGCGCAACTCGAAAACCGGATTGGCCATACGCTTCAGGCTGTGACGCTGCAGACGCATCAATGCGTCATAGTGCCGGGCGGCACGGGCCAGCGTCGTGAATTCAAACGCAATCGGGCTTGCAGCGAAATTCTGACGAAAACAGCTAAGCATCACGTCGCGCGGGTCGCGTCGCATGACGATAACCGTGGCAGCCGGGAACAGTCGGCCGATCAAAGGCAGGTCCATGGTTTTCAGCGGATCCATGTCCACGAACAGGCGCGCGTCGGCGACTACACCGAAATCGGCTACTCGCTGCCAATAGGCAGCGCGCAGATCATCAGCAGTCTCGGCATCCAGCGCCGCCAGCGCCGCCGCGCCATCGGCTGGTAAATAGAACCGCGTTTCGGCGGCGAGCAATGTTGGCAGCTCTTCCAGTGTCGCAACACCATCGGCACTGGCGAGAATGGTCTCGACAAGGGTGGTGCCCGAACGGGGGTAGCCAAGCAAAAAGGCATGATTTCGCGTCTCCGCCGTTCCCGGAGCATAAAAGCGCGCCGGCCCGGCCAGCACCGCGGCATCGATGCGTGCCACCATCTCGACAAGAGGCTCGGCAGCGGCCATCTGCGGGAACCGATCGGGCAGTGAGGCCTTGGCCGCGGCCCAGGCGTCATGCGCTCCTTGTGGGTCGCCAGTTTTTGCGAGCGCATCGCCGAGCAATGACAAGGCCGCGCTGCGATTGTCGAGATTGAGGGCCGGATCGTCGAGCAGCGTTTGCAGGCGCGCAGCCGCAGCGCTCGTCGCGCCATCGGCAATATCGGCGCGGGCGATGGCACAATGTGCCACGGCATCGCGCGGGTCGCGTGCCAGCGCCTGGCTGGCAAAACGCCTTGCTTCGGCCCCCTCCCCCTGTGTCGAGGCAATCGCTGCCAGTCCGGCAAAGGCCGCCGCCTGCCCCGGATCGAGCGTCGCCGCCCGGCCATAGCTTTGCGCCGCCAATTGCAACGAATTTCCCTGATGCAGGGCAAAGCCGCGCTCCAGCCAAGCCACGGCATAATCGGGCGCCAGCACGATAGCAGCATCATAGGCCGCCAATGCCTCGCGCAGCCGGCTCTGGCGGCGCAGCGCCAGTCCTAGGGTCGTCAGCAGGCCCGGGTCATCGGGCGCCAGCGCTAGCCCTCGCCGCACCAGCGTTTCGCCTTCCACGGCTTTGCCCGCTTCGATATCGGCCCAAGCGACCAAGTTGCAGGCAAACGGATCGCGGTCACCAGCCAAAAGTGCTGTGCGTGACAGGGCAACGGCGCCAGCAATATCACCAGCGGCTAGCGCTGCATCTATCTGGGCGGCAAGTTCCATGCCGTCTGATAGGCGCGTGCCGGGCCGGAAGGAACTATTTTGAATCGGCACCCTTGTCGGCAAGGGCCTGGCCGTCCGCGCTGGCGAGGAACTTTGCCTGCTCGCCGACATAGGCCCGCACCGATTCGATCTCCGCCGGGGTGAACCATTTCGAGAAGCTGACCATGCCGCGGTCCTTGAGGATGCCGCCATGCACAACCGC
>CAJAHV010000057.1 GCA_903939555.1 uncultured Alphaproteobacteria bacterium
ACGCAGGTTCCAGCTCATTGTCGAGCTCTGATACATGGCGCGGTAGTAACGCTCGGCAGCGCGGACGATATTGGCATTCTGCACGGCATCGAACCAGCGCTCGCCATCGTCGCCGAGATATTCGAGCCGATTGTGAAGCAGTTTGACCAACTGGGCGATCGCGCCGGCCTCGCATAGCGGGCCATGGCCGTGCACCGCTGCCCGGCCATAATATGCCGGATTGTCCTGCCAGGGAGTCAGGCAGCCATAGCGCTGGCGGGCCCGCGCCGCTTCGGCCGGATCGACCGAATCGAGATATTCGAGCACCGCATGGATGGATTCGCTCAGACTGTAGACATCGAGACCGTGTACGGAGACGCGTTCGGCTTCGGGCACATCTTCATTGTGTCCGCGCAGCCAGTCGGCAAATTCCAGAAATTCGGTATTTCGCCACATCCAGGTGGGGAAGCGCACGAAAACATCGCCCCGGCGTGGCCGCGGCGCATTATGACGGACATAATCATCGATACGACCGGCATCGGGCCAATCGGCCTCCAGCGCGACGATATTGAAACCGTGATGCTCGACAAGATGCCGGGTGATCGCTGCGCGGGCGCGGTAGAATTCCGATGTACCATGCGTGGCCTCGCCCAGCAGTACCACCCGCGCATCGCCAAAGCGGTCGAAGCAGGCGCCGAACTCTGTTGCCTTGGCGGGGTGGGGCAATGGTTCGGCATGGCGACGCAGCATCGCCACGAGATCCGGCGGTGGCGGCTTGTGTGTTGCGGGTCTGCGCAGTTTGGCATCAGGCAAAATGGCGTCGGGCAGCGTATTGCCGGGCATCTCGATTTATCCTTCTGTCGCAAGAATTCCGCAAACCGTATCGACCATGCCAAATGACACCGTCGATACGGGTCATGTGCCAAGAGTACGCAACGCAACGCACATGTGACGCGGGCAGGGCGGGGCAGGCCCTACCCGCGCTACCTTGGGGTCATACGACCGCGATCTTGTCCTCGACCCGGGCCACACCGGGCGCTGACCAAGCGGCATTTTCGGCAAGCTGGCGTTCGTGCCAGCTGTGGACCTTGCCTTCGAGCTTGACCGTGCCGCCATCAGTGGTCACCCGGATGCTGTTGGTGTCGGTATCGATCATCCGCTTGAACGAGGCGGTGATGAGATCCTTGACATTGGTCGGCGATGGTTGCTGGCGGACGGCGATCAGGTTGGTGACGCCCAGCACACCGGTGATGCGCCCCGCGGCACGGCGCGCCAAGTCGCGCTGGAAATGCCAGTCGACGGTGCCGCTCAACGTCACCCAATGGCGTTCGACCTTGACGGTGATCTTGTCCGACGGGATGCCGACATCCCATTTGAACAATTCGATGACACGCTCCGCAATTTCGGAATCGCTGGTCTTGGGGTCGCTGGGAAAGCGCACGGTGATTTCCTCGGCGATTCCCTTCACCCCGACGATCCGCCGTGCAATGCTCTCGACGACTTCCTTCTGGGAATAGTCTCCGACGAAACCACTGAACGTCACCACGCCGTTATGCACAGCGACGCCGATCCCGGCATGGTCGATACGTGGGTCCCAAGCGAGTTCATCAAGCACTTCGCGCTGCAGTTGAGCATCAGTTTTCATGGCGTTTCTCCTTGATTGGACGATGACGAAATAAGCATGGTGGCCGGTCGGGCGACTATCCGCATTTTCCCCGAGCGAGGGCTTGCCGACACGGCCGGAGGCATCACCAATCTTGTTGATTTCAGCCCGCGAACCGGCTTTTTCACGGCATGATCTGCCTCGGTGGCAACCATGATTGTCGCCGCTGTACAGGACGTTGGGCCCGTACCCGAGTGGCGCCATCGCAAGCCGATTTGGAGCGGCAAAGGGCCTGGCATGCAGACCCTGAAATGTTGTTGCCGGCTACAGCCAGTGATCAGGAGCGGCCTGTGCCATTTTCCCCGAACGCGCCCATCAGCGGAAGCTGTGTTCGACCACTCCCGACAACCAGTTCGGGCCCGATCTGGATTAGGTACATAACACAATGACCTGTGGGCGCAGGATGCATAGGTTGAAAAGTCGGGGTTGCCGATCTGGAACGGAATTCGCGGTGCACAGTCTTGCAGGATTACAAATGGGCGAAGCCGGGGCCGGGCAGCATGTGGTCGCCCCGCATCTTGTCGCCCGGGGCCATGGTGCCCGGCGCGAAATCGCCATGCCGGCAAAAGCCGGTGAAATGCTGTTCCATGAAGGCGATGCCTGTGAGCGGGTTTTTGAACTGCGGCGCGGCATCGTGCGCGGGGTCAGCATGTCGTATGAGGGGGACCGGCAGGTAACCGCCTTTTTCTTTGCCGGGGACCAGATCGGGCTGCCGCTGTCGGACTGTTACCGCTTTACCGCCGAGGCGGTGACCGACGTGCTGTATGTCTGCCAGTCGCGGCTGAACTGGCACGAAGCGTTGATCCGCAGCTGCCGCGACGATGGCCGCCTGTTGCCTTCGATCTGCGCCGAACAGAGCCCGACCTTCCGCCGCGGCATGATCGTGGGTCGCAACGGCATCGTGGCGCGCTTGAGCGCCTTTCTGCTTTCGATTGTCGACCGTTTGCCCGAGGCCGGCGCCGGCGCCCGGCGACTGCCGCTGCCGCAGACCGATATCGCTGCCTATCTGGCGACCTCACCCGAATCAGTCTGCCGGGCGTTTCGCCATTTGCGCGAGCAGGGTGTCATTGCCACCCCGCGCCGCGACCTGATCGTGGTCGATCGCGCCCGGCTGGAGGCGATCGCCGGCGGGATCGCCCGCCCGCACCCGGCCAGTCCCGACTAAAATTTCGGGCGAACGCCTTTTCGTTGCCGCGATAGCGGCCGCCGTTGCCCCGCAGCGGATGCCCCCAACTGTGCGAAGTCATGATGTGCGGTAGCCGGCCATGCCGATTTGTCGCGGCGGCCGTGTTTTATAAAATGGCCGGACGTTGGGGGGAACGCCCGGCCAAGTAGGTGTTGATGGAACATGAGGTCGCTTCATGTCCCGCTTCTACATAACGGGCCCGGGGCGGCCCGGCTTGACCCTCGTCAAGCCGGGGGTAATTCAGCCGCCGTGTCAGGTGCTTTTTTATGGGCCAGCCGACGCAGACCCTTCAACAACACCATCAACAGACCGCACACGCCCGCCGTTGCCGCGAGATCGACCGGGCGCAATATTTCGAAGCGCAGCGCTGCCTGCACTGGCGGCAGCAGCATCGCAGCCAGGCAGAAAAGCGTCACGGCGGCGACGATGCGGCCCAGCGCCGCATTGGGCCGTTTCCTTGTCGGCAACAGAGCGCCCGATTCAGCGCGGTTGACCCCGACCAGCACCAGGATGGCGCCAACCAGCGCGAAAAAGCTGAGCGCGCGCACCGCGCCCTCGGACAGGCCGGCAGCCGTGGCGGCAAGGTACAACCCGCCAAGCAACACGAAGCTGACGCCGCCTTGCGCGATGCTGCTGGCGATCATGCGGCCCGAAAACAGCCGTTCATCGCCGGGCCGCGGCGGCCGGCGCATGACATCATCGTCTGGCGGTTCGGCTTCGAAGACCAGCGCGCAGACCGGGTCGATGATCATCTCCAGCAAGGCAATATGTACCGGCCCGAACAGCAGCGGCAGGCCCGCAGCAAGCGGCAGCAGCGCCAGGCCGGCGATCGGCACATGCACGGCGAATATGAACCCCATCGCCTTGCGAATATTGTCATGAATGCGCCGGCCCAAGGCGATGGCCGTGACGATCGAACCGAAATCATCGTCGAGCAGCACGATCGCCGCGGCTTCGCGTGCTACATCGGTGCCGCGCTTGCCCATGGCGATGCCGATATGTGCCGCCTTGAGAGCCGGGGCATCGTTGACGCCGTCGCCGGTCATCGCAACGATTTCGCCGGCTGCCTTGAATGCCGTGACCAGACGCAGCTTTTGTTCGGGCATGATGCGGGCAAAAACCGTGACCGCCGGGAGGCGCCGTGCCAGTTCGGCATCGTCCATGGCGGCGAGGTCGGCGCCGGTCAAAACGCCGCCGCCGGGGCCGTTTCGTGCGTCCGGATCGGCGATACCGGCCTGCGCGGCGATACCGGCCTGCGCGGCGATGGCGGCGGCCGTCGATGGATGGTCACCGGTGATCATCACCACCCTGATGCCGGCCGAGCGACATTGCGCCACGGCCGCCGGGACGCTGTCGCGGAGCGGGTCGGCCAGTCCGATCAGGCCGACAAAGCGGAAATCGAAGCCGCGCGCCGTGACCGGCCAATCCGGGCCATCGGTCATGGCTTCCGCAATGCCGAGCACGCGGATGCCACGCGCCGCCATGCCCTCCACGGCGGCATGCGCTACCGTGCTGTCGGCTGCCGAAAGGCGGCACAGGTCAAAAATGGCTTCGGGCGCGCCTTTGGCTGCGACGAGGCAATCTTTTTCCAATTCGTCGGCGGCGCGCGGCAATTGCCAGATGTTGGCCATCGCCAGCAGGTCGGGGCGCAGGCCATAGGAATGCCGGAGCCGGACGGCATCGCCGCTGGTGGGGGGCGGTTCCGGCGGCTGCAGCGCATGGATGGCGACTTCCATCGGGTCGACGGGATCAATGTCGCTGGCGCGCGCACCGGTCCTGATGATGGCGTGGAAATGTTCGGGTAGCGGCGCGCCGGCCAGCGCGGTCGCTTCGCCGTTGGGCAGCCATAATTCCACAACCTGCATGCGGTTCTGGGTCAGCGTGCCGGTCTTGTCGGCGCACAATATCGATGCGGCGCCCAGCGTTTCAATCGCTGCAGCCTTGCGGGTCAGCACGCCGGCGCGGCCGATTCGCCAGGCGCCCATGGCGAGAAACACGGTCAGCACGACCGGGAATTCCTCGGGCAGCATCGCCATGCCGACGGCGATGCCGGCCAAGATGGCATCGAGCCAACCGCCGCGCAGCAGCCCGTACAGCAGTACCACCGCCAGCGCCACGCCGCCGCCGCCGATGCCGCACAGCAAGACGATGCGGGTGATTTCCCGGCGCAGGCGCGGCGCCTCGCGCTCCAGCGTCGCCAGCGAGGCGCCGATGCGGCCGATCTCGCTGCGCGCCCCGGTCGCCGTGACGATGGCAAGACCGTTGCCGCGCACGACCAGCGTGCCTGAAAAAACCCAAGGGTGCCCATCGCCGCCCGGGCGACTTGTGTCTGTGGTTGCGCCGGGCAGGCTGGCGGCTTTGCTGACCGGCACTGATTCGCCGGTCAGCAGCGCTTCATCGATCTGCAACTCATTGGCCTCGACCAACAGGGCATCGGCGGCCACCCGGTCGCCTTGCAGTACGACCAGAAGATCGCCGGTGACGACGTCACGTCCAGCGATACGTTGCCGCTCGCCATCGCGCACGACCAGCGCGCGCGGCGCCGACAGGTCGCGCAGTGCCACCAGCACCCGTTCTGTCCGGGCCTGCTGGACGATACTGATGATGACCGAGAAGGTCGCGAACATCAGCAGGATCACCGCCTCCATCCGGTCGCCGAGCAACAGATAGGCAAGCCCACCAATCAGCAACAGCGCCAGCATCGGTTCGCGCAGGACATCGCCGGTAATACTGCCCAGCGACCGTTGTTCTGTATGTGGCAGCTCGTTGGGGCCGTTTTCGGCGAGCAGCGCTGCCGCCCGTACCGCCGACAGGCCGGACCGATCAAAGGGCGGCACCATAGGTTCTCCCGGCATCAGTCTAACCTCCCGATGTGCCGGGGTTCGGCGTTGCAATGCTGCCTCGCCGGCGTTGCAGGCGGCCATGTTGGGGCTTTGCCGCCTCCCGGTCGGAGCCGCAGTTCGTAAGTCTACGGATTACGACCGCAGCGGTGCGCAGACTATGGATGATGGGTATTGGGATCGGGCTCGGCAGGCTGCTGATCGGCAGGGGCATCGCCCGGTTTTTCAGTGCATTCACTTTTCGAGGAGCCTGCCATGTCGACCATGCACAAATCCAGCCACGATGCCGCGAAAAGCAGCGACACCGGTAGTGACGCCGGAAAGGATACGGGCAAGCACAGCGGGAAGAGCCATTTCCGGCGTGGTGCACACGGTGATGGCATGGATACCAGCCTGTCGGCGCTTGATCTTGCCACTATGCCCAATCCGATGATCGGCTTTGCCCAGATGCAGGCGCTGGCGGTGAGAATGTTCCTGAGCCGGCAGCGCGAGGTGCTGGATTTTCTCAGCCGCCGCTGTGTGCAGGATCTGCATTTGGTCGACCAGATCATGACGACCAAGGAAACCGGCACCATGTCGAATGTGATGGCCGATTTCTATCGCAGTGCTGCGACGGATTACACTGACGAGTTGAGCCGATCAGTCAAGAGCGCGCCCCGCGCCGTCGCGGCGGCGGGCGAAGCGACGATGGATCTGGTCAAGTCAATTTCGGAAAATGCGGTGCACGCCCCCTCTTCCTGATCGGCCAGTTCGGAGCGTCGTGCCGGAGATCGTGAACCCGTAAATGGCCAAGGCTGCGGCGATGGCGATTTGGTTTTCTGGCAGCGGCGTCCGGCGGTCGCGATGCAGCGCATCGCTACCTGGGAAGTTGAGGCAGGACGAACTGGCCGGCAGTTATTGCCGGCCGGAATTCAGCCGGCGTGGCTGTTGCCACCCGACATTGACACCTCCGGGACCGAACCAGGATGATTGATCATATTTTTCCTCCCGCCCTCATCGAGCGCATGTCCGATGGCTGCGACCCCGACGCGGCCGATCTCGATGCCATGGCGCGTCACGTTCGCCGCGATCTTGCGGTCGGATGTCGGTCGGGTGAATTCGCCATGTCACCAAGGGCCGGCGACGAACGTTCCATCCGGGCCATCGCGATGACATCGCTGAGGGGCGCGGGCATCGCCTGAAGGTCGCCGCCGACGGTCTTCGGTCATGCTTAGGCGTAATTGCTTACAGACAGGCAGCCGGGTCGCGACCGATCATTAGCCGGGCTTTTGAGTTCGGAGCGCGGGATGCAGGATCACATGAAGGCTGCCATTTTCATCGAACCCGGCCGGATCATTCTGGGCGAGAAACCGATCCCTGTCATCGGTACGCTCGATGCGCTGATCCGCATCACGATGACGACGATCTGCGGTACCGATGTCCACATCCTCAAAGGAGAATACCCTGTTTCGCGCGGGCTGACTTTGGGACATGAACCGGTCGGTGTCATCGAAAAGCTGGGATCCGCGGTTGAAGGTTTTACCGTCGGCCAACGCGTCATCACCGGGGCAATCACGCCATCGGGCACATCCTATGCTTCGCTGGCCGGTTGTCATTCGCAATGCGGCCGGATGGAAGGCAGTGGCTGGCGAGCCACCGGCGGCTGGCAATTTGGTAACACCATCGATGGCGCCCAGGCCGAATATCTGCGCGTGCCCGATGCGATGGCAAATCTGACGCCGGTGCCCGACGGATTGACCGATGAACAGGTGCTGATGTGCCCCGACATATTGTCGACGGGCTTTGCCGGGGCCGAATCGGGCCGGGTGTCCATCGGCGATATGGTCGCGGTGTTTGCGCAGGGGCCGATTGGCCTGTGCGCCACTGCTGGCGCCCGTTTGATGGGGGCTTCGCTCATCATTGCGGTCGAAAGCCTGCCCGATCGCATGGCAATGGCGCGCAAGATGGGCGCCGACCATGTCATCGATTTTGCGAGGCAGGATCCGGTTGCCGAGATCCGTCGGCTGACCAACGGCCGGGGCGTCGATGTCGCCATCGAGGCGCTGGGTCAGCAGGCGACATTCGAGGCAGCGTTACGGGTATTGCGGCCCGGCGGCACCTTGTCCTCGCTCGGGGTCTATTCCGAGGATCTGACCATCCCGATCGATGCATTTGCGGCCGGGCTGGGTGATAATCACATTGCCACCACGCTGTGTCCGGGGGGCAAGGAACGCATGCGCCGGTTGATGGGGATGGTCGCTTCAGGGCGGATCGACACGACGTCGCTGATTACCCACCATTTCGCGCTGGATGATATCGAATCCGCCTATGACCTGTTTGCGCACCAGCGCGACGGCGTGGTGAAGGTCGCCATCCGGCCATGAACCGCCGCCTTCCGGTGCATGACGCTGCACCCGGCCCGCCGCCCGTCTGTCCCGAAGCATTGGCCGGCCCCGATCCGATCGAAGGGGTGGCGGAGCTGATGGACCGGTCGATCGGCGCGCTGGTGGCGCAGATGACCAATGGCATCGCGCCCGACGCGCTTGGTGTCGCGTTTGCCGATTGGGCGCTGCATCTGGCCAGCGCGCCGGGGCGGCAATTGCTGTTGATGGCCAAGGCGGCGCGCAAATGGCAGCGGCTCGGCGATTACGCCGTGCGCGCTGCCGCGCAGGATGCCGAAGCGCGTTGGTGCATCGAACCCTTGCCGCAGGACCATCGCTTCGATGCGGCCGAATGGCAGCGGCTGCCGTTCGGGCTGTACCAGCAGGCGTTCCTGCTGGGCCAGCAGTGGTTCGACGCGGCGGCGCGCGACAATGCCGGGGTAACGCCGCACCATGAAATGGTTGTGCGCTTCGTCATGCGCCAATTGCTCGACATGGTGTCGCCATCCAATTTCCCGGCCACAAACCCGGTCGTGCAGCAGCGGGTGCTGGCGACCGGCGGGATGAACCTGGTCGAAGGGCTGCGACTGTTTGCCGAAGATTGGCAGCAACTGGTGCGGCGCCACCCGCCGGTGGGTGCCGAAGCCTTTGTCGTGGGGCGCGATCTGGCCGTGACGCCCGGCAAGGTGGTGTTCCGCAACGACCTGATCGAACTGCTGCAATACGCGCCGACGACGGCAACCGCGCACCCCGAACCGGTGCTGTTCGTGCCCGCCTGGATCATGAAATATTATGTGCTCGACTTGTCGCCGGACAATTCGCTGATCCGCCAGCTCGTCGCGGCAGGGTTCACCGTGTTCGCAATTTCGTGGTGCAATCCCGGCGCCGAATATCGCAACATCGGGATGGACGGCTATCGGCGCGACGGCGTGCTGGCGGCGATGGCGGCAGTGGCGGCGATCACCGGGGCGACCCGGATGCATGGCTGCGGCTATTGCCTTGGCGGCACGTTGCTGGCGATCGTGGCGGCGGCCATGGCCCGCGACAACGACCGGCGCTTTGCCTCGCTCAGCTTTCTGGCGGCGCAGGTGGATTTTTCCGAACCTGGCGAAATCGGCTTGTTCATCGACAATGCCCAAGTGCATTTCCTTGAAAACATGATGTGGCAGCAAGGCTACCTCGACAGTCGGCAGATGGGCGGCGCCTTTGAAATGCTGCGCTCGGCCGATCTTGTCTGGTCGCGCGGCGTGCAGGCCTATCTGCTGGGCGAGCGTGCGCCGATGACCGATCTGATGGCCTGGAATGCCGATGGGACACGCATGCCCTATGCCATGCACAGCGAGTATCTGCGGCGGTTGTTCCTGCAGAATGATCTTGCCGAAGGGCGTTATCTTGTTGGTGGTCAGCCGGCATCGCTGAGCGCCATCGATGTGCCGGTCTATGTGCTGGCGACGGAAAGGGACCATGTCGCGCCGTGGCGATCGGTGTGGAAATTGCTGCATCTCACCGAGGCTCCGGCGCGTTTCGTGCTGGCCAGCGGCGGCCACAATGGCGGGATCGTGGCACCGCCCGGCCAACCCGGCCAACCCGGGTTGCACTTCCGGACGCTTGATCGTGCCATCGGCATGGCCGAGGCCGACCCGGAACGCTGGCTCGACGGAGCCGTGGTGAACGACGGGTCCTGGTGGCGGGACTGGTTCGGCTGGCTGGGCGACCATTCCGCCGCGGCTGCCGGCCTGCCGCCGCTGGCCCGGCCCGAAGCGGGCCTGCCTACGCTGGCCGAGGCGCCCGGCAGCTATGTCCTCCAGCACTGATCCCGGCGCGGGGAAGGTGTTGGCGCAGGCGCTGTTCGGGCCGCGTGGTATCGTGGTTGTCGGTGCCTCGTGCCGGGTCGGCAGCGTTGGCCGGGCCGTGATCGACAACATCATCGCCGGCAAGCCCGAGGTGCCGGTTTTCGCGATCAACCCGCATCGCCTGCGCCGGGCGGGTGTGCGCTGGCACACCGATGTTGCCGGGCTGCCCGATGGCGCGGCCGATCTTGCCATCGTCGTGATACCGGCGGCAGGCGTGCCCGAGGTGATCGCATCGCTGGGCCGCAAGGGCGTGCGGGTCGTGGTGGTGATCAGTGCCGGCCTTGGGCTTGCCACGGTGCCCGGCGCGGCGATGCTCGCGGCGGCGCGGCGCCACGGCATGCGCATCATCGGCCCCAATTGTCTTGGTGTGCTGGTGCCACGCGCCGGCATCAATGCCTCTTTCGCAGCGCCTGGTGCGAAACCGGGGGGGCTTGCGCTGGTCTCGCAAAGCGGCGCGCTCACAACGGCGCTGCTCGATTGGGCGGCGGCGCGCGACATCGGCATGTCGGCGGCGATTTCGGTGGGCGACATGGCCGATGCGGGCTTTGTCGATTTTCTGGGCCTGTTCGCCGCCGATACCGAAACCCGGGCGATTCTGCTGTATGTCGAAGGCATCACCGATGGCCCGGCATTTCTTGCGGCGGCGGCGGCGGCGGTGCGCCGCAAGCCGGTGATCGCCATCAAGGCCGGGCGGAGCCAGGCTGCCGCGCGGGCGGCACTTTCGCATACCGGTGCGCTGGCCGGTGCCTATGATGTTTGTCACGCTGCCCTGACCCATGCCGGGATTATCGTCGTGGATACGCTTGAAGCGCTTTTCGATGCCGCGTGGTTGCTGGTCGAAGCGCCGCCGCTGGCCGGCGAGGCGCTGGCGATCGTGACCAATGGCGGCGGCGCTGCGGTGCTTGCCGTCGATGCGCTGGCGGACCGGCCCGGTGCGCTGGCGACGCTGGCACCGACGACTGTGGCGGCGCTCGATCCGGCAATGCCGCCGGGCTGGTCGCGCGCAAATCCGGTGGATATCGTCGGCGATGCCCGGCCCGACCGTTATGGCGCCGCGATCATGGCGGTGCTGCGCGACGCGGCGGTCAACGCGCTGCTGGTCATCCACTGCCCGACCGCGCTGGCCGACAGCGCTGCGGTTGCCGATCAGGTCGTGGCGTGCCTCGCCGCCGCTCGCCGCGAGGGGATCGACAAGCCGGTTATCGGCTGCTGGCTTGGTGACCGGAATGCGGCGCGGGCGCGATCACGGCTGGTACGCGGCGGCGTGCCGCTGTTTGCGGCCCCCGAAGCCGCAGTGGCGGCTTTTGCAGCGCTGGTGTTGGCGCGCCGCGCTTTGGTGCGGGCGCGCCGCGCCGCCGCAAGGCCGCCGCCCGCCGTGACGGCCGCTGTCGATGATCTGGTGGCGGCACGCCAGGTGATTGCGCGGGTGCGGGCGGACGGGCGCCGGCTGCTCAACGAGATCGAGGCCAAGGCGCTGCTTGCTGCTTTTGGTATTCCCGTGGTGCCGACCCGGCTGGCGCCCGATGTGGCGGCGGTCGGCGCGGCTTGTGCCGGGCTCGGTGCGCCGCTGGTGGTCAAGATCGTATCGCCCGACATGGTCCACAAGTCGGATTTCGGCGGGGTTGTGCTGGGACTGTCGGATGCCCGGGCGGCTGCGGCCGCCGCGCGGGCCATGGGAAAACGGTTGCGCGCGGCGTTTCCAGCGGCGCGGCTCGATGGTTTTGCTGTGCAGCCGATGATTCGCCGTACCGGTGCCTGCGAAGTGTTCGCCGGGATCGCCACCGACCCGGTGTTCGGGCCGGTCATCCTGTTCGGGGCGGGCGGCAAGGCGATCGAGGTCATCCGCGACCGGAGCATTTCACTGCCCCCGCTGGCGGCGGCTGATGCATTGGCGATGATTGGCGACACGCGGATATCACGTCTGCTGGCGGGCTATCGCGACGTGCCGGCGGCTGATCAGCGGGCGGTGGCGGCGGTACTTGTCGCCCTGTCACGGCTGGTGCTGGCCTTTCCCGAGGTGCGCGAGGTCGACATCAACCCGCTGCTTGCCGATGCCTCGGGCGTCGTTGCTCTCGACGCGCGTATCGTGCTCGGCTGATGGCGCGGCAGCGGGCAGCCTGAGGGCAAAATGGCCAGCCAGCGTGTCCCATAGGTAACAATCCGGATTGCTTGCAGGCGCGTTTATTATGATTTTGGTGAAATCATTTTTCGGCCAAATTGCTGATTTATTATCGATTCGTTAATTATAATATTTTCTAAAATTTCAATTTAAATTTATGCTGAAGCATATAGGTAGTCATACGCATAAAATAGTTAACTAAAAGTGCATTTTTTTCATAGATTTTTTCTTAATTTACAATTTGGACTTTATAATTTAAAAAAATATTATTTTAATTGTGCACGTATAAATCAAATGATAAACATATGTTTGGTTTATGAACGGGGGGGTATCATGAATCTTCGTCTCGCTATTGCCGTCTCGGGCTGTTTCAGCCTCGCACAACACCGTCGTCTGCCGGGGCCGTTCTGGCCGCACCGAGACGGGCATTGCCGGACAGACGGCGTTGCCCATGGCGCGCGGGGCCAATTGTGAACAGGCCTTTCGCGAAGCTGGAAGCTGCCGTGAAGCTAGGAGCTGCCGTGAAGGTAAAAGATACAGGGCCGATGCCTATGTCCGAAACGGTGATCGACCAACTTTCAAGCAACGATTTCCTGCGCAGCCTGCTGGCCACCACGCCTGACGGCATGATCGTGACCGACCGGCACGGACGAATACTTTCCTTCAACCACGCCGCAGAGCTGATGTTCGGCTTTCGGGCACGCGAAGTGATCGGAGAAAATGTGTCGATGCTGATGCCGTCGCCGCACCGCACGCAGCATGACGACTATATCCTGCGATATTTGGAGACCCGGCGGCGCAAGGTAATGGGGCGTGGGCGATTGTTAACCGCTCGTCGCCGCAACGGCGATAATTTCCCGATCGATATCGCCATTGGCGAGGCAAAGCTGGATGATGAAATGGTGTTCACCGCCTTCATCCGCGATCTGAGCGAGCGCGAGGATGCGCGCAAGCGCCTGCAAGTCCTGCAGGCTGAACTGGCGCAAGTCTCACGCACATCGTCGATGGGCATGCTGGCCGGCGCTATCGCCCATGAACTCAACCAGCCGCTCGCTGCGATTGCCAACTACAGCGAAACCGCGCGGGCGATGGTCAGCGATGGCTCGCATGATCTTGATGTCATCGGCGATGCCATGGCTCATTGCACCCAGGAAGTGATGCGCGCCGGTGAAATCATCAGGCGCCTGCGCGGTTTTCTGGCACGCGGCGAGATCGAGTGGAGCCGTGCCAGCCTGCAGGAAATGATCGGCGATGCCGTGGCGCTGGCGCTGGCCGATTGTGAAGGTGCCGGTGTGGCTCTCATGATCGACTATGATCCCGAGGTCGATATGGTCTTTGCCGATCGTGTGCAGATCCAGCAGGTGGTGCTGAACCTCGTTCGCAATGCCAAGGAGGCAATGGCCGACCAGTCGGAACAGGCCATCAGCATCGTGACGCGGCGCAATGGGCCGGAACATGCCGAAGTGGTGATTGCCGACAATGGCCCCGGTATCTCGCCGCGCCTCTCGCATCGGCTGTTCCAGCCCTTTCACAGCACAAAGGCCGGCGGAATGGGCGTGGGATTATCGATCTGTCATGCCCTTGTCGAAGGCCTTGGCGGCAAGATCTGGGCGGAACGATCGGCGCTGGGTGGCGCCGCCTTTCATTTTACGTTGCCGCTCGTGACAGAAACTTTGCGGATACTGGAGAACTGAGCATGGCCACGTCTTACCCTGTCTATATCGTCGACAATGACGCTTCGATACGATCGTCGCTACGCTTCCTGCTGTCACAGGCCGGGTATCGTACGCTGGCCTTCGAGAACGGGGAGGCCTTTCTGGCCGCAGCATCGCACCTCGATCCCGGATGCGTGCTGCTTGATGTCCGCATGGATGAGATGGACGGGCTCACGGTGCAGCAGGAGTTGCGCCGCCGAGGTTTCCTGTTCCCGATCATCATCATCACCGGCC
>CAJAHV010000058.1 GCA_903939555.1 uncultured Alphaproteobacteria bacterium
CGTCTGCCTCTCCATTATTAACTCGCAGATCTGAACAGAAACAAATATTCGGTCATCTCCCTATGTGGGTTTCCCCGAGCCGCTTTCGATTAAACCGGGAGCATCGGCACAGCAGCGATTTCGGGGCAGCCGCCGCATCAAAGGGCGCTGACGGGGCGCAGATGTGGGGGTCACGCGGCGCCGTGGCGTTGCAGGACGCACAAGCGGCTCACACCAGTGACTAAACAGGAAGCGCCTCCGGCGACCCCGTTTCAGCATCGTGATGCCTGGTAGGCTCTGTTAATATGATTGCCGAAAATCAGACGGGGTCTGGGGTCTGCGGCACCAGCCGCCGGAGGCGCTCATGGTCACCGCCGGAGGCGCTCATGGCAGCCGCCGCATGGGCTCAGCATCAACCGGGCGTGGTATCAGCCGGCGTGTGCCATGTTTTTCTGCACCTCGGGCCACAGGTTCGCCGCCTGCCGGGTGCATGCGGATTTCATTCCGCCAGCACAACGCTATCCGACGCCAGCCCTGCCGCCGCCTTGATGTCGGCGGTGGTCTGGCGCGATCCATCATGGCTCCAGCCGGGGGGCGCAAAGATATAGAACAGGCGCTGCACCGGGCTCAGCCCGCGCTGGACCACGTCGCGCGCGATGCCGATATATTCATGGGTCAGCACGGTGAACAGGTTGAAGGTGTTCAGGTTCTTGACCAGGCCATAGACCGGCGGGTGGCTGCGGTCTTCGGGCACGAAGCTGCCGAACAGCCGGTCCCAGATGATCAGCGTGCCGGCATAATTGGCATCAAGATAGCGCGGGTTGCTGGCATGATGGACGCGGTGGTGCGACGGCGTGTTGAAGATCGCCTCCACCCAGCGTGGCATCCGGTCGATGGTTTCGGTGTGCAGCATGAACTGGATGCTGGCGTTGAGCACGCCGCAAAAGGTCACCATCACCGGATCAAAACCGATCAGCACCAGCGGGATCTTGAACAACATGGTGCCGGTGAAATGCTTGGTCCAGCCCTGCCGCAACGCCACGGCAAGGTTATATTCCTGGCTCGAATGATGGACGCTGTGCATCGCCCAGACCCAGCGGCAGCGGTGCGCGACGCGGTGGTGGCAGTAAAAACGCAGGTCATCGAGGACGAAGCACACGACAAATGTCGCCAGCGTCACCGGCAGGGTGATGATCTGGAAGGGCTGGACCATGGCCAGAATGCCGAGCGTGATGAACGCCGACAGGCCGTTGACCGGATCACTCAGCACGCCGGTCAACACGCCGAGCGTCGCATCCTTGGCCGGGATGCGGCCACGGGCGTGAAAACGCTTGATGGCGATGATCTCAATCGCCAGCAGCGTGAAGAAGAAGATCGCCGAATAAAGCCCGATGTTGCTGCGAATCAGCGCACTAATGGTCATATTGCCTCCCGGATGCCAACAGGCTAGGCATCGCGATTGCCGACAGCAATTGAATAATCCGCGCAAATTATGTACTAAACGGAACATGTCTGTCGATCTGGTCTTGTTGCGGCGGTTCGAGGCGGTGCACCGCCTTGGCAGTTTTTCGCGCGCTGCGGCCGAACTCGGGCTGACCCATTCGGCAATCACCAAAAGCATCGCGGTGCTGGAGGAAAGCTGGAACGTTCGGCTGTTCGACCGCACGACGCGGCGCGTGGCGGCGACCGAGGCCGGGCGCCGGCTGGCGCTGGCGGTGCCCGATCTGCTCGCCCAGGCCGAAGCAGTTCGCGCTGATGTGATGGCCGGGGATCGCCAGTTGCACATCATCTGCGGCCCGGCGGTGATCGATACCATCATCCCGGCGGCGCTGGTCGGCTTTCGCACCAGCCACCCCGATGTGCGCGTCCATGTTGAAACCCTGCCACCCGATCTAGCAGTCGAACAACTGGTCCGCCGCCGCTGCCAGTTGCTGCTGTTCCACGCCACCACCGTCGCCGGGCTGCCGCGCCGCCAGCCGCTGCATGTCGAGCCGCTGGTCTCGGAACCCTATGTCATCGTCCACCGCCCCGGCCATCCGGTGGCATACGGAGACCATTCACTTTCAACGCTGCTCGGTTTCGACTGGGCGGTGGCGGGATTTGACCCGACTTATCAGGCCGGCCTGCCGACCGACCGCCGCGAACAATTGCGCCGCCAGGGCTTTCCGCAATATCGCCTGCTCAACCAGGCGGCGTGCATCGCGCTGGCGCTGGGCGCCGATGTGCTGACCCTGTTGCCGGCCAGCATCGCCGCGCCGTTCATCGCAGCGGGTCGCTTCGCCGTCCTGCCCTTCCCGGGCGGCGCGCGCTTTGCAATCGCGGCGGTAACACTGCCGATAATGGCGGCGAACCCGGTTGTTGCCGGCTTTCTCGATGCCGTCCGTCGCTCTGGCTGATCAGGCCGGCACCAGCCCCAGCGTCATCACCAGCCGGCAATCGATGACCAGCCCGCGCGCGCGTTGCGCCGCGAGGAAAGCCGGCAAGTCGGCCAGCGCCACGACATGGACGTTGATGTCCTCGCCATCCACCCCGCCACCGTGGCCGGGGCGGGTGAGGCCGGTGGCGCGAAACAGGCTGAACATTTCCGACGACATGCCCGGCGAAGTCGCGAAATCACCGAGATTTTCCCAGCGCGCCGCAGCAAAACCGGTTTCTTCGTAAAGCTCGCGGGCGGCGGCGGCAGGCGCGGTATCGGCGGTATCGGTATCGCCAATCAGGCCGGCAGGCAGTTCAATGCTGCGCGCGCCGTGCGGCACGCGATATTGTTCGACGAGCACGATCTCGCGAGCGTCGGTGAGCGCGAGGATGACCGCGGCCCCGATATCACCGGCGCGCGCGGCATATTCCCAGGTGCCGGTTTTGCGGACTTCGAGATATTTGCCGCGCCACTGGACCGCCACATCCGGGACGGTCATGTCGGGTTCGCAAACGCCGTGCCGGTGCGCATCAACTGTGTAGCGATGGCGAATTTATGGACTTCGGTGGGGCCGTCATAAAGCCGGAAACCGCGCATATCGCGGAAGATCATTTCCACCACCGTTTCGCCGGTCACACCGATGCCGCCGAGAATCTGCACACAGCGATCGGCGACCTTGAACAATTCTTCCGACACGAATGCCTTGACGATGCTCGATTCGTGGCGGGCGCGCACCCCCTGGTCGAGCAGCCAGGCGGTGTGGCGGATGGCCAGCCGGCACTGATGCATGGCGATTTCATTGTCGGCGAGCATGAAATTGACGCCCTGATGCTCGACCAGCGCCTTGCCGAACGCCGTGCGCACCCGCGCATGTTCAAGCGCGATATGCTGCGCCCGGGCAGCGGCGCCGAGCCAGCGCATGCAATGCGTCAACCGTGCCGGCGCCAGCCGCATCTGGGCATAGCGCAGCGCGCTGCCGACCTCTCCAAGCACCTGCGACGGCCCGAGCCGCAGGCCGTCGAAACGCACCACGGCATGGCCTTCGACATAGTTGCGATCCATCGAATCCATGACGCGGTCGATATGGATGCCGGGCGTATCGCCTTCACACAGGAACAGGGTCGGCCCCGATGGCCCGTGCGGATTTTCCGGCACACGCGCCATGATGATCCAGCTTTTGGCGCCATTGGCCCCGGTGATCAGCCATTTCAGCCCCGAGATTTCATAATCATTGCCGTTGAACACCGCCGTGGTCTTGAGCTGGCCCGGGTCGCTGCCGGCGCCGCCCGGCTCGGTCATCGCGAAGACGCTGCGGCGGTGGCCGGCGATGACCGGGCGGAGGAACTGCTCGATCTGGTCGGGGCGGGCGATGCGGCCGAGCAGATACATATTGCCTTCATCGGGCGCGGCACAGTTGAGCGCGATCGGCCCCAGCGTCGACCAGCCGGCGGCTTCGAACACCGCCGCCTGGGTAGCATGATCGAAGCCCATGCCGCCGAATTCCACCGGCGCCTGTGGGGTAAGCAGCCCTTCGGCGCGGGCGAGGGCGACGAGTTCGTTGCGCAGATCGTCGGTCGGGCCGTGCTGAGTGAGGCGCGGATCCTTTTCAAAGGGGATGATCTTGTCGATGACAAAGGCGCGCACCCGCTGCGCCAGTTCGACGGTGGCGGGGGGGAAGGTATAATCGGTCATGTCGCGTCCTTGCTGAAAGCGGTGAGCGCGTGGGTGAGAATTGCCAGCGCCAGGGTTTCGAACCCCGCATAGCGGCTGCCGGTCATCTCGCCGCGCTGCCATTTTCGATAAAGCTGCATCCAGGCGACCGCCAGCCGCAGCCGGGCGAGCGCCAGCGGCCAGCCGAGCGGGCCGGGATCGCCGCCGCCGAGCCCGCGATAGCGGGCAATGAGCGCGGCACGGCCGGGCATGCCGGGGGCGAGCGAGGGCACCGCCTGCAACGCCTGAACGGCGGCCGGGTCACCGGGTTCGATCCAGTAAGACAGCAGCACAGCAAGATCGAAACCACGCGGGCCCCGCGTCGCCATGTCCCAGTCGATCATCGCCTGCGGTGTCATGTCGACCGGATCGACGAGCAGATTATCGGGCTTCAGGTCCATGTGCAGCAGCACCGGCCGGTCGTCCTGTGGCGGCGGCACGGCAGCGAGCGCGGCGAGCAGCGCCGCAGCCACCAGCGGCAGGTCGTCAGGCCAGACGGCAGCGGCGCGGGCGGTCCAGCCCTTCAGCTGGCGCGGGTAAAAGCCTTCGGGTTTGCCGAGATCGC
>CAJAHV010000059.1 GCA_903939555.1 uncultured Alphaproteobacteria bacterium
CAAGCGTGAAATCGGCGCACGGATTGCTTTCCGACCGGGGTATTCAGCGCTAACAGGTGCGGGTGACCCCGGATTCTGCTCCCGCTGCCCCGCTCGCGGCATTTCCCGCCGCCTCGCCGATGATTGCACAATATCTGGCGCTGAAGGACGAAGCGCCCGATTGCCTGTTGTTCTTCCGCATGGGCGATTTTTACGAACTTTTCTTCGATGATGCCGCCGCTGCTGCTGCCACGCTCGATATCGCGCTGACCAGGCGCGGCGAACATGCCGGCGTGCCGATCCCGATGTGCGGGGTGCCGGTGCATGCCGCCGATGCCTATCTGGCGCGGCTGATCAAGGGCGGCCACCGGGTCGCCGTCGCCGAACAGATGGAAGACCCGGCCGAGGCCAAGAAACGCCCCGGCAAATCGATCGTGCGCCGCGCCATCACCCGGGTGGTGACGCCAGGCACGCTGACCGAGACGCAGTTGCTCGATCCCAAACGGTCGAACTGGCTGGCGGCGGTGGCGCCGGGCAATTCGGCAGGCAGCCCTGCCGGGTTGGCGTGGTGCGACCTGTCGACAGGTGCCTTTGCCACCCGCGCCTGCACCGGTGGCGAACTGCTCGCCGAACTGGCGCGGCTGGCGCCTGCCGAGCTGATTGCGCCCGAAGGCTGGCAGGCGGATGGCTGGGCAGCGCCGACCCCGCGACCGCCGCTCGATTTCACCCCGGCGCGCGGCGAGGCCGGGCTGAAGGCGCGCTTCGGCGTGGCAACCCTTGCCGGTTTTGGTCATTTCAGCCCGCCCGAAATCGCCGCGGCTGGCGCGCTGCTCGCCTATGTCGAGGTGACCGCCCGGGGCGCCGTGCCGCTGCTCATCCCGCCACGCCCCGAATTGCCGGGCAGCACCATGGCGATCGATGCCGCGACCCGCGCCAGCCTTGAACTGGCGCAGCGGACCGGCGGCGGCCGCGCCGGCAGCCTCGAGGCCGTGGTCGACCGCACTGTCACTGCCAGCGGCGGGCGCCTGCTCGCCGCCGACCTGTCGGCACCATTGACCGATGCTGCAGCGATTGCCGACCGGCTTGATCTGGTCGGCTGGTTTGCCGAAGACGGTGTCCGCCGCGGCCGGGTGCGCGAGGCGCTGGCCGCCATGCCCGATGTGGCGCGGGCGCTTGGCCGGCTGGCGGTGGGGCGCTGGACACCGCGTGATCTTGGCCAGATGCGCGACGGGCTGGCGCTGGCGCTGGCGTTGAAGGCCATGCTGTCGGTGCCGGCGCTGGTGACGCCGCCGCTGCTGGCCGCGACATTGGCGGGCATCGGCAACCATGGCGGGCTTGTCGAGGCGCTGCGGCGCGCGCTGGTCGCCGAACCGCCGCACGATGCCGCCGCCGGCGGGGCGATCGCGCCGGGGCATGACGCCGGGCTCGATGCGCTGCGCGAAACCGCGCGCGACGGGCGCAGCGCGGTGGTGGCACTCGAAACCCGGCTGCGCGGCGAAACCGGGGTGGCGGCGCTGAAAATCCGTCACAATGGCGTGCTCGGCTATCATATCGAAGTCGCGGCAAAGTTTGCCGATCCGTTGCTGCGCGCCGATTCGGGACTGATCCACCGCCAGACGCTCGCCGGCGTGGTGCGCTTCGGCAGTATCGACCTGTCGGCGCTGGCAGCGACGATTGCCCAGGCCGGCGACCATGCGCTCGCCGCCGAAGCCGCGCATCTGGAGGAATTGCGGACGCTCGCCCTTGCCGAAGCGACGGCGATCAGCGGCACCGCGCTGGCGCTGGCGCGGATCGATGTGGCGACCGGGCTGGCGGAACTGGCGGCGGCCGAAAACTGGGTGCGGCCGCATGTCGATGCCACTTGTGCCTTTCATGTCGAGGCCGGGCGGCACCCGGTGGTCGAAGCGGCGGTGCGTGCCAGCCGGGGCCAGTTCGTCGCCAATGATTGCAACCTGTCGGCCGATGCCCGGCTGTGGCTGGTGACGGGGCCGAACATGGCGGGCAAATCGACCTTTTTGCGGCAGAACGCGCTGATCGCCGTGCTGGCGCAGGCCGGCAGCTTCGTGCCGGCGCGCGCCGCGCACATCGGCGTCATCGACCGGCTGTACAGCCGCGTCGGCGCGGCGGATGATCTGGCGCAGGGACGCAGTACCTTCATGGTGGAAATGGTGGAAACCGCCGCGATCCTGTCGGGCGCGACAACGCGCAGCCTGGTCATCCTCGATGAAGTCGGGCGCGGCACCAGCACCTATGACGGCCTCGCCATCGCCTGGGCGGTGCTCGAGGCTGTGCATGATGATCTGGGTTGCCGCTGCCTGTTCGCCACCCATTATCACGAACTGGTGCCGTTGAAGGAAAAGCTGAAAAGCCTTGCCACCGTCACCGTGTCGGCGCGCGAATGGAAAGGCGACCTTGTTTTCCTGCATCAGGTCGTGCCGGGCGCGGCGGACAAGAGCTATGGCCTCGCCGTGGCCCGGCTGGCCGGGGTGCCGGCACCGGTATTGACGCGGGCACGCGGCGTGCTGGCGCGGCTCGAAGCCAATCGCGACAAGACCGGCGGGCTGGCGGCGGGGTTGACCGACCTGCCGTTATTCGGCGCGGCCCCGGCAGCGACGCCCGGCGATGCGCTGCGTGACCGGCTGGCGGCGATCGATGTCGATGCGACCACGCCGCGCGAGGCGCTTGATCTGCTGGCCGAATTGCAGGTGCTGGCGGCGCCTGCCAGCTGATAGCAAGGCTGTCCGATCAGGCAGGGCCTCCGGCGGCTGGGGCCGCAAGCCCCAATTCATCAGCGCCGGCGCCGTCCTGGCGGCGGGCACGGTCCGGGCGGCAAGCGGAACCACCGCGAGCCTCAGGCCGGCAAGAGCGATGGTCAGCGTCGGGCGCATCGATATTTCCGTCTGACGGGCGCTGGCCCGCGACAAGTGCCCGCGATAGCTCTACGTTTGACGGGCAATGACAAAAAATCGGCATTTGCCGGGAAATGCGGGGAATCCATGTGGCCGCTCATCGGCATCGGCGTCGTCATCATCGGTTTTGCGCTGCGTTGGAATCCGCTGCTCGTCGTCATTGCCGCAGCGCTGGCCAGCGGGCTTGCTGCCGGGCTGGCCCCGCTGGCGGTGATCGCCGCCTTTGGCAAGGCCTTCAACGCCAATCGCTATGTCAGCGCGCCGTGGATCATCCTGCCTGTCATCGGGCTGCTGGAGCGCGCCGGGCTGCGCGAACGGGCGCGTGATGTCATCGCCGGAGTGGCGGCGGCGACGACCGGACGGTTGCTGCTCGGCTATCTTTTGCTGCGGCAGTTGACGGCAGCGGTCGGGCTGACCGCGATTGCCGGCCATGCCCAGACGGTGCGGCCGCTGGTGGCGCCGATGGCCGAAGCGGCGGCCGTGCGGGCCAACCCCGATCTCGATGACGCCGGCCGCCAGAAG
>CAJAHV010000060.1 GCA_903939555.1 uncultured Alphaproteobacteria bacterium
GACCCAGGTGGTCAGCGTCAGCACTTCACCGGCCAGCGTGGCGCGCAAATAGTCGATCTCGTGGCGGGTAACGACCCAGATGAAGCGGTCGATGTCCTCGGGCCGCGCCACCGCCCGCCAATGCGCGGTCGCGACATCCTGCACCCAGCGCAGATAGACGGTATTGTTGACATGCCCCAGTTCATCGATGTCGGCCGCCTGTGCGGTGACGTTGATGGCGTGGGGCGTCCGGTCAGCGGGGTGCGGCATCGCTCGCTTCGAACTGTGCCAGGATGAAGGCATATTCCTCGGCGGTTTCCTGCAACGCCGAAAACCGCCCCGATTTGCCGCCATGCCCGGCGCCAATGTTGGTCTTGAGCAGCAGGATATTGCTGTCGGTCTTGGTGGCGCGCAGCTTCGCCGTCCATTTTGCCGGCTCCCAATAGGTAACGCGCGGGTCGTGCAAGCCGGCGGTGATGAGCAGCGGCGGATAGGCCTGTGCCTTCACATTGTCATAGGGGCTGTAGCTTTTCAGCAGCTCGAATGCCGCCTTGTCGGCGATCGGGTTGCCCCATTCGGACCATTCGCCCGGTGTCAGCGGCAGGCTGTCATCGAGCATGGTGTTGAGCACATCGACAAAGGGCACATGCGCGACGACCGCGCGCCATAGTTCGGGATCGCTGTTGACGATAGCGCCCATCAATTCGCCGCCGGCGGAGCCGCCGCTCGCTGAAATGTGGCCCGGCGCCGCCCAGCCGAGCGCGTTCAGCCCCCGCGCCACATCGACGAAATCGTTGAAGGTGTTGGTGCGCTGTTCAAGCTTGCCATCAAGATACCATTGATAGCCCAAGTCATCACCGCCGCGGATATGGGCAATGGCAAAGGCGAGGCCGCGATCGAGCAGGCTTAGCCGGTTGGCCGAAAACGACGGCGGCGTCGCATAGCCATAGGCGCCATAGGCATAGAGGTGCAGCTTGCCCGAGCCGTCGCGCGGGAAGCCCTTTTTATAGACGATCGACACCGGCACGCGCGCGCCATCGCACGCCGTTATGGTGACGCGCTCGGTGGCATAGTGGCCGGGGTCGTATCCCGATGGCACCTGCTGGACCTTGCGGGTGACCAGCGTGCCCGCCGCGACGTCATAGTCGAACACCGTCGCCGGGGTGACCATCGAGCTGTAATTGAGCCGCAGCAGCGGCGAATCGGGTTCGGGGTTGCTGCCCGGGCCGGCGGTGTACGAGGCTCCGGCAAAGGGAATGACGGTTTCGCTGCCGTCATCACGGCGCAGGCGCACCTGGTCGAGCCCGTCGCGGCGGCCGGTGATCAGCAGGTATGAGGCAAAGGCGGCAAGGCCGGTGATGTAATCCCGGTCGGATGGCGCGACGAGTTCGGTCCAGTCGCCGGGGCTGGCGATGGGAGCGGTTGCCAGCCGGAAATTGACGTGGCTGTCGTTGGTGCGGATGAACAGCGTGTCGCCACGCGTATCGACATCATAGCTGACGCCCGGCTGGCGGGCGCGGACCAGCACCGGCACCGCGGCCGGATCGCTGGTCGGCACCAGCCGGACTTCGCTGGTGACATTGTCGCCGGCGGCGAGGATGAACCAGCGGCCGTCCTGGCTGCGCTGGACGCCGACGTTGAAGCCTATGTCGGTGGTTTCCTCGTACAGCACGGCATCGGGCGCGCTGCTGCCCAGCCGGTGCAGGCGGACGCGGAAGCTGCGCCAATTGTCGTTGGTTTCGTTCCACGCCAGCGCCTGCGAATCGGCGGCCCAAACCGGCACGCCGATGCTGTTGTCGGCGACCGTCGCCACGTCCGTGCCGGCCGCGAGGTCGCGGATGCGCAGCACGAAGCGTTCATCGCCCTTGGTATCGACGGCATAGGCCAGCAGCCTGCCATCGGGGCTGACGCTCGATCCGGCGAGGCGGAAATAGTCATGGCCCTGCGCCAGCGCGGGTTCGCTCAGGATCTCCTGTTCGGCACCGCCGCCGACTGGCCGGCGCAGCCAGGTGCGATATTGCGCGCCGGCATCGAAGCGCCACCAATATTCGAAGGCGCCATTCTTGACCGGCACGCTGGCATCATCCTGCTGCATCCGGCCCTCGAGTTCGGTCAGGATGGTGGTGACCAGCGCGTCGACAGGCTTCATATGGGCTTCGAAATAGGCGTTTTCGGCGCTGACATAGGCCAGCACCTCGGGGTCATCGACCGTCGGGTAGCTTTGGTCGCGCAACCAGAAATAGGGGTCGACGAGGGTTTCGCCGTGCCAGACGCTGGTGTGCGGGCGGACAGCGGCGACGGGCGGCGGCAGGCGGGGATCGGGGGTCATGCGGGCTTTCGAAGACGGCAGGGTGGGGGAAAGGCAGCGAACAGGGCAGCGAGCGGGGCGGCGAAGGGCGTCGCGACGCGAAACCGGTGCATTTGTCGCTCCTGTCGAAGCTGGCGCCCCGTGCGCACCGAGCCTATGTTGCGGTTCATCATTAGAGCGAGAACACCCCATGTCCACCATCAAGGATCGCCTCGCGGCGCTGCAGGCCCAATTGGCGCAAGACCGGCTGACCGGTTTCGTCGTGCCGCTTACCGACGAACATATGAGCGAATATGTCGGCAGCTACGCCCAGCGGCTTGAATGGCTGACGGGGTTCGGCGGTTCGGCTGGCAGTGCCGCGGTGCTTGCGGGCAAGGCGGCGATCTTTACCGATGGCCGCTACACGCTGCAGGTGCGCCAGCAGGTGCCCGGCGACCTGTTCGATTATCAGGATGTGCCACAGACCAGCGCGGCGCAATGGCTTGCCGATCATGCCGGCACGGGCGATCGCATCGGCTATGACGCCTGGCTGCACACCCGTGGCTGGGTTGTGGCGACCGACCGGCTGGTCAAGGCGCGCGGCGCGCAGTTGGTCGCCGTCGCGGCAAACCCGATCGATGCAATCTGGCGCGACCGCCCGGCGCCGAGCGCCGCGCCGCTGAAGGTCCAGCGCGATGAACATGCCGGGCGCAGCGCCGCCGACAAGCGCGCCGAAGTCGCCGCCTGGCTCAAGGCGCGCGGCGCCGATGCGGTGGTGATCAGCGCGCTCGATTCGATCGCCTGGCTGCTCAATGTCCGCGGTGCCGACGTCAGCCGCACGCCTGTGGCGCTGGCCTTTGCGATTCTCCATGCCGATGCCAGCGTCGATCTCTATATCGCGCCGGAAAAACTCACCCCCGAGGTGCGCGCCCATCTCGGGGATGCAGTGCGGCCCCGGCCGCGTGCCGATTTCGCCGCCGCGCTGGGCTGCTTTGCCGGCAAAACTGTCATTGTCGATCCGGCGAGCGCGGTTGCGGCGATCTTTGCCGGGCTGGCCGATGGCGGTGCCACGGTGGTCGAAGCGCGTGACCCGTGCCTGTTGCCCAAGGCGATCAAAAACTCTGTCGAGATCGCCGGCACCATCGATGCGCACCGCCGCGACGGCGCCGCGCTGACGCGCTTTCTGCACTGGTTCGATGGCGAGGCGGGCAAGGGCGGCCTCACCGAAATGACGGCGGCGGCCAAGCTCCAGCAGTTCCGCGAAGCCACCAACATGCTCGAGGATCTCAGCTTCGACACCATCTCGGCGGCCGGGCCGAATGGTGCCAGCCCGCATTACCGGGTTA
>CAJAHV010000061.1 GCA_903939555.1 uncultured Alphaproteobacteria bacterium
CCGCCGCCGGGCTTTTGCGAGCGGCCGCTGCTCAGCCCGCGCGCCGCGCTCCATATCGCTCCGCCCGATGATGCCGCGGCGCTGCCGGCGCTGGCGGCGGAATTCGATGCCGGCGGGGTGCATTATCAACGTCTCGATGCCGCAGCGCTGGCCGCGACCGCCAGCGGGGCGATGCTGCGGCCCGACTGGTGCACGGCGGCGATCATCGAGCCTGATTGCTTCGATATCGATGTCGCCGCGCTGCACCAGGCGTATCTGCGCAGCAGCACTGGCGCCGGCCAGCCGCGCATCATCACCGATGCCGAAGTCACCGGACTGGCGCGGCACGGCACGGGCTGGCTGATCACCACCCGCGCCGGCGACTTCACCGCCGCCACCATCGTCAACGCGGCCGGGGCCTGGGCCGATGGGATCGCCGCGCTGGCCGGGGCGCGGCCGCGCGGGCTGCAACCGCTGCGCCGGACAATGGTGGTATTGTCGATCGATCCGCCGCCGCCCGCCGACCTGCCGATCACGCTTGATGCCGCCGGGCGGTTCTATTTCAAGCCCGATGGCGGCCGGCTGTGGCTAAGCCCGCACGACGAAACTCCCGATGTCGCGCATGACGTGCGCCCCGACGAACTTGATATCGCCACCGTCATCGAGCGTTTCGAACGCGCCAGCACGGCGACCGTCAACCGCCTCGAAAACAGCTGGGCCGGCCTGCGCACCTTCGCCCCCGACCGCGTACCGGTGTTCGGCTGGGATGGCGTCGTCCCCGGGCTGTTCTGGTGCGCCGGGCAGGGTGGCTTCGGCATCCAGACCGCGCCGGCCGCCGCCGATCTGTGCGCCGCGCTGCTGCTCGGGCAGGCGCCGGCGCTTGATCCAGCGCCCTATCTGGCAACCCGCCAGGGCCTTTGAAGCGCGCCCAGAGCGGCGGCTATCTCAAGGGCCTCCGGCGGCTGTAGCTGCAATCGACCTTATTTCTTGAACGGGTCCGAAAATTTTGGATCGCTGTTGAGCGTGCCGTCGGTCAACGTCTGCATGAAGGCGACCAGCGCTGCCTTGTCCGCCGCCGACAGGTTGAGCCGCTGCGGGTTGCCGCCCGGCCCGGAGAGCCGGTTGTCGAGCGCCGGGCCGGCCTGGATGCCGCTGTTGTAATGTTCGACAACCTGATCGAGCGTGGCGAAGCGGCCATCGTGCATAAAGGCTTGCGATACGCCGATATTCTTGAGCGCTGGTGATTTGAAGATCACTGTTTCGCCGGCATCTAGGCCGTTGCTGTCGGAATTGGCGGCGAGTGCATAGCTGGGCGGCACATGGCACGCCGCACAGCCGGCGCCACCGGCGTTGGGCGCGGTCATGAACAATTGCCGGCCGCGGTTTTCGGCATCGCTGAAACCGGGCAGGGTGACGTTGACGTTGCGGTTCTGTGCCGTCGCGCTGAACACCTGGGCATAGGCGGTGTCCCAGCGGCTGTTCGATGAAATCATGGCGCGTTCGAACTGGGCCAGCGCCTGCTGGATGCGGGTTTCGCTGATGTTCGCATCGCCAAAGGCAAAGGTGAACAGGTCGGGATAATAGCTCAACCCGCGCATCTTGGTGATCAGCGCGGCGATGCCGCCGGCGGACGCATCCCAGCCCATTTCGATGGCGTTGGTGATCGGCTGGCTCGCCTGCGCCTCCACCGACGCGGTGCGCTTGTTCCAGAACATGGTGCCGGGGCGATAATAGCGGATGTTGCCGAGCCGCATGGCGTGCGCTGTGGTGAACGCCGCGCCTGAGAAACCGGTTGAAAACCGCCGCGGATCATCAAAGCCATTGGCCTGGCGGTGGCACGATGCGCATGACACGCTGTCGTTGACGCTCAGTCGCTTGTCATAGAACAGCACCCGGCCGAGCGTGGCGATGCGATCGGTAACGGCATTGCCCGGCGGCGTGTTGTCGGGAACCGTCCCGTCATAATAGGGCGGCAGCGCCGGATTGGCATAATTGGCCAGCGCCGACAGATCGAGCGTGGTGAATTCGGCGATCGATGCCGACGTAATGGGTGCCGGGGTTGGTGTTGGCGTCGGGGTTGGCGTCGGGGTTGGCGTTGGTGTGGGAGTCGGGGTCGGCGTTACGGTCGCCGTGATGCTTGCCCCGGTCGCTGTGCTGCTGCTGCCGCCGCACGCTGTCAGCGCGAAAGCGGCCATCATGCTGCCGGCCGCCAGCAATGCCTGTCGTGTCATGCCTGTCATCGCTCCCGCGTCATCCCGTATTGAAGGGGTTACGCAGTTCGATATGGCAAGCCCCCGGTGATATCGACGAAAATGGCAGGAAAAGTGCAAATAGTTTTCGCAGGGGATCGGCTGCTCAACCCAGTTGCTTGTAGCGGGCGAGGAATTTTGCTGCAAAGTCCTGCACCCGGCCGGCGGCAATTGCGGCGCGCAAGCCCGCCATCAGATGCTGGTAAAAGCCGATATTGTGCTCGGTCATCAGCATCGCGCCGAGCATTTCATTCGATTTGACGAGGTGGTGGAGATAGGCACGGCTCGTCGCGGCCCCGGTGTCTGGCGTGCCATGGCAGACCGGGCAGGGGCAATCATTGTCGAGCGGTGCCAGATCTTCGGCGTGCCGGGCGTTGCGGATGTTGAGCGGGCCGTCATGGGTGAAGGCCTGGCCATTGCGGCCCGAGCGGGTGGGCAGCACACAGTCGAACATGTCGACACCGCGCAGCACCGCGCCGACAATGTCATCGGGCTTGCCGACCCCCATCAGGTAGCGCGGCGCGGTGGCGGGCAACTGGTCACAGGCATGATCGAGGACGCCGAACATCGCTTCCTGGCCTTCGCCGACCGCCAGTCCGCCGATGGCATAGCCATCAAAGCCGATGGCGCGCAGCGCGCTCGCCGATTCGGCGCGCAGCCGCTCGTCGAGCCCGCCCTGCTGGATGCCGAACAGCGCGGCGCGGCCGGCGTGTCCGGCGTCGCTGTCGAACCCCACCCGGCTGCGCGCCGCCCAGCGCATCGAGCGGGCCATGGCAGCCTCCACCACGTCGCGCGGGGCAGGGAGGGCGACGAGTTCGTCAAAGGCCATGACGATGTCGGACCCGAGCAGGCGCTGGATTTCCATCGAGCGTTCGGGGCTCATCATGTGGCGGCTGCCGTCGAGATGGCTGGCAAAGGCAACGCCTTCCTCCGACCTTTTGGTCAGCGCCGACAGGCTCATCACCTGATAGCCGCCGCTGTCGGTGAGGATCGGCCGGTCCCAGCCCATGAAGGCGTGCAGGCCGCCGAGCCGGGCGATGCGCTCGGCCGTCGGGCGCAGCATCAGGTGATAGGTATTGCCCAGGATGATGTCGGCGCCGGCGGCGCGCACTTCGGCGGGACGCAGGCCCTTGACGGTGGCGGCGGTGCCGACCGGCATGAACGCCGGAGTGCGGATCAGCCCGCGCTGCATGGCGATTGCGCCGGTGCGGGCGGCGCCGTCGGTGGCGGCGATGGTGAAGGCAAAACGCGTCATCAGGCGCTTGTAACGGCGATTCGCCGCGGCGGAAGGGGCGATGCGGCAGCGGTTGCGCAACATGGCGCCCGTCGGGCTCAAACCGAAAATGAGGGGCACCCCGGTCGCCCTCTCCCGCGCGGCAACGGGCCGTGGTAGTGCGGGGCATGAAACAGCGTGTCGACCAGTTGCTCGCCGAACGCGGCCTTGCCGAAAGCCGGACGCGGGCGCAGGCGCTGATCCTTGCCGGGCTGGTGTTTGCCGGCGAGCGCAAGATTGCCAAGGCCGGCGAAATGATCGCCGATGACGTTGTGCTCGAGGTGCGCGGCCGCGACCACCCCTGGGTGTCGCGCGGCGGCATCAAGCTGGCCCATGGGCTCGACCATTTCGGCTGGGATGTAACCGACGCGGTGGCCATGGATGTCGGGTCGTCGACCGGCGGCTTTACCGATGTGCTGCTGACCCGCGGCGCCGCTCGGGTCTATGCGGTCGATTCGGGCACCAACCAACTGGCGTGGAAGCTGCGCAGCGAGGCTCGGGTGGTGGTGCTCGAACAATTGAGCGCCCGGTTGCTGACCGATGCGCATGTGCCCGAGCCGGTCGATATCATCGTCTGCGATGCCAGTTTCATCGCGCTTGCCAAGGTGCTCGAACGCCCGCTGGATTTCGCCGGCAGCGCCTGCCGCCTGCTGGCGTTGGTCAAACCGCAATTCGAAGCCGGGCGCGGCGAAATCGGCAAGGGCGGCGTGGTGCGCGACGCGGCAGTGCACAGCCGGGTCTGCGCTGCTGCCGCCGCCTGGATCGCCGCCCGGCCGGGCTGGCAGGTGACCGGCATCACCACCAGCCCGATCACCGGGCCGCAGGGCAATGTGGAATTCCTGCTTGGCGCGGTGCGGGACTGATCATCCGGTCGGCGCCGGGGTTGACCGGCAGCGCAGCCGGGGGGTGTTGCGCCGCATCATAATGGCGTATGGCAGGGCCATGTCGATATCGATCACCCGAACGCCCTTGCAGCGGCCGTCGGCTTGGCGTGCCGGGTTCGTGCTGGTGCCCTTGCTGCTGGCGCTTGGCGGCCTGTCGGCGCGCTTTTCCGGGTCGACTGAGGATAATGCTTGGTACCAGACCCTCACGCTGCCGGCCTTGCAGCCGCCGGGGCCGGTGTTCGGCATCGCCTGGAGCATTCTCTACACGCTGATCGCCGTGTCGGCGGCGCTGGTCTGGGGCCACAAGCGGGCGCCGGGGCGGACGCTGGCGCTCAAGCTTTTCGGTATCGGCGTGCTGATCAATCTGGCTTGGTCGCCGACCTTCTTCCGCTTTCACCTGATGACACCGGCCCTGGCGATCATCGCTATCATGCTGATTGTCGCATTGGCCACAACTTTTGCCTTTGGCCGGATCAGCCGGCTGGCGGCGTGGCTGTTGGTGCCTTATCTGGTGTGGCTGTGCTTTGCTGGCGCGCTGAATGCCAGTATCGTCATGCTCAATCCGGCAGCCGACGCCTTCCAGTTGGGAATCTGAACCGATGCAGACCGACAATAAATTTTTCGAAGACCTGTCAAAGGTCGCCACTTCGGCGCTGGGTACCATTGCCGGTGTTGGCCGCGAGGTGGAGGAAAATGCCCGCCGCCGCGCCCGCGAATTTGTCGCCGGCCATGATGCGATCGACCGTGACGAGTTCGAGGCTGTCAAGGCAACCGCTGCGGCGGCGCGTGAAGCTGTCGAGCTGCTCAAGGCTGAAGTCGCTGCGCTGCGGGCCGAAATCGCCGCTGCCAAGCCTGTCGCAAAGGCGGCCAGAGCCGAAAAGGCGTGATTATCCACAGCTTTATCTGGCGTCCGCCCGAGTCGGGCGCTTGCCGAATCGTCTTCTGCTGCCCAGCCTGCCGGGCGCACGGGAGACCAGAGGCATGAGCCTGCTCGACATTGACTATGCACCGGCGCCGGCGGCACCGATCGACATGCTCGAACATGTTTTCGACGCCAATGGCTGGGCTTTTGAACGCTCGGGCGACGAGGAAATAAGCACCTCGATCAAGGCTGGCTGGGCGATCTATCAATTGCGCGCCCTTTGGCGCGAGGACGAAGGCGTGCTGCAGATCGTCGCGCGTGCCGATCTGACCTGCCCCGACGACCGGCGTGCGGCGATCTATGAAACCCTCGGCCTCATCAACGAACAGCTCTGGATGGGCCATTTCGAGCTGTGGTCGGCCGATGGTACGGTGCTGTTCCGCCATGCTACCCTGCTCGATAATGACGATGGCGATGCGGCCCCCGACCTGACCATCGGCCAGGCCGAAGTGCTGGTCGAAGCCGCAGTCGATGAATTCGAACGCTTCTACCCGGTCCTGCAACTTGTCATGTTTGCCGATCATGCACCGGCCGATGCGATGGCGGCGGCGCTGTTCGAAACCGTTGGTGAGGCGTGAGGCCGACGCTGAGGCCGACGCTGACCCCGGTCATCGAAATCCGCTGCTCGTGACTGCGCCGATCTGGCTGCTGGGCTGTGGCAACATGGGTGGCGCGCTGCTGCGTCGCTGGCTGGCCGATGAAATGGGGCCGGTTGCGGTTATCGATCCGGCTCCGCGTGAGGTGCCCGACGGTGTGCGGGTCAGCGCGGCGCCGCCCGGTGGCCACCCCGATGTGCTCGTGCTGGCGGTCAAGCCGCAGGTCTGGCGCGAGGCGGCAGCGCCGCTGGCCGCGATCGCCGGGCCGCTGACGCTGGTTGTCTCGGTCATGGCCGGGGTGACGACCGCCGATATCGCCAGCCTGTTTCCGCAATCGGCCATTGTGCGCGCCATGCCCAATACGCCCGCCGGCATCGGCATGGGCGTGACGGCGCTGTTCACTGCAGCCGGCGATCTTGCCGAAGGCGCTGCCGAGGCGTTGTTCAGCCCGGCGGGCACCACCGTCTGGCTGGATGACGAAGGCCAGTTCGATGCGGTGACGGCGGTATCCGGCTCGGGGCCTGGCTATGTCTTTGCCTTCATCGAAGCGCTGGCGGCGGCGGGTGCGGCGGCCGGGCTCGAACCCGGCTTGGCCGCCCGGTTGGCGCGGGCAACCGTTACCGGCGCGGCAGCGCTGGCGGCGAGCGAGGCGACGACGTCGGCGGCAACGCTGCGCGAACGCGTCACCAGCCCGCAGGGAACGACGGCGGCCGGGCTGGCGGTGCTGCAACCCGGGCTGGCGCCGTTGCTGGCCGATACGGTGGCGGCCGCGGCGGCGCGGTCGCGGGCATTGGCCGCTGCAAAGCCATAGCCGGCGCGACGAGTCTTATCGCAATTTCCGATGACGTTGAGCAACATTACCGATTATTTTGATTGCCGCTTGGGGTGTAAAGCAGCCTCATCGTGATGTCCTTCACGTTTCGGGGAGTTTTTCCATGCGCAAATCCGCAATCACGCTGGCGGCACTGGTCGCTGTATCGCTGACGGCACTGACCGCCGCGCCGGCTTTTGCCGAAGACATCAACGTGTCGAACAAATTCTGGTGGCCAGAGCAGTTGAACCTGCAACCGCTGCGCCAGAATGCCGTTGAATCGAATCCGTTCGGCGGCAGGTTCGATTATGCCGCCGAATTCAAGTCGCTCGACCTTGCCGCCGTGAAGGGCGATATCGCCAAGGCGCTGACCGAGTCGCAGCCTTGGTGGCCGGCGGATTATGGCAATTATGGCCCGTTCTTCATCCGCATGGCCTGGCACAGCGCCGGCACCTATCGCACCACCGATGGCCGTGGCGGCGCCGGTGGTGGCCAGCAGCGTTTCGAACCGCTCAACAGCTGGCCCGACAATGTCAATCTCGACAAGGCGCGGCGGCTGTTGTGGCCGGTGAAGGCCAAATATGGCCGCAAGATCTCCTGGGCCGATCTGATGGTGCTGGCCGGCAATGTCTCGCTCGAACAAATGGGCTTCAAAACCTATGGCTTTGGCGGCGGCCGCACCGATGATTGGGAAGCCGATCAGCTGTTCTGGGGACCGGAACAGAAGTTCCTTGACGACAAGCGCTACAGCGGCGACCGCAAGCTCGCCAAGCCACTGGCCGCCGTCCAGATGGGGCTGATCTATGTCAACCCGGAAGGCCCCAACGGCAACCCCGATCCGCTGCTCGCGGCCAAGGATATCCGCGAAACCTTCGGCCGGATGGCGATGAACGATGAAGAAACGCTGGCGCTGATCGCCGGTGGCCACAGCTTCGGCAAGGCGCATGGTGCCAAGGCGCCGGCTGGCTGTGTCGGCAAGGAGCCGGCGGCCGAGGCAGTCGAAAAACAGGGCCTGGGCTGGGAAAACAAGTGCGGTACCGGGGCAGGGGTCGATACGATTTCCAGCGGCCTGGAAGGTGCCTGGACATCGACGCCGACCGCTTTTTCAATGCAGTATCTCGAAAACCTGTTCAAATACAATTGGGTAAAGACCAAGAGTCCGGCTGGCGCGACCCAGTGGATCCCGGCCAATGGTGCCGGTGCCGGGACCGTGCCCGATGCGCATGACCCGACCAAGGCCCATGCGCCGATCATGTTCACCACCGATCTCGCGCTCAAGGAAGATCCTGCCTATCGCAAGATATCCCAGCGTTTCCTGAAGAACCCCAAGGAGTTCGAACTGGCGTTCGCCAAGGCCTGGTTCAAGCTGACCCATCGCGACATGGGGCCGCGGGCCCGCTACATCGGCACCGAAGTGCCCGGGGAAACCTTGTCTTGGCAGGATCCGATCCCGGCGGTGACCTATCCGCTCGTCGATGCGGCCGATATCGTCAGCCTGAAGGCACAGGTGCTCAATTCGGGGCTGACAGGGCCAGAACTGGTGCGCACCGCCTGGGCATCGGCGGCGTCGTTCCGCGGTACCGACATGCGTGGCGGGGCCAATGGCGCCCGCATCCGGCTCGCCCCGATGAAGGACTGGCAGGCCAATAATCCCGCCGAACTGGCGCGGGTGCTCGGCAAGCTGGAAGCGATCCAGGCCGGGTTCAACAAGACTGCAACGGGTGGCAAGCAGGTGTCGCTCGCCGATCTTGTTGTGCTTGCCGGCGGTGCCGCCATCGAACAGGCGGCAGCCAAGGCAGGCAAGACGGTAATGGTGCCCTTTACCCCGGGCCGCGCCGATGCCAGCCAGGCGCAGACCGACACCGCATCGTTCGCGGCGCTCGAACCGACGGCTGATGGTTTCCGCAACTATTATGGCGCGGACAACCGGCTGTCACCGGCCGAAATGCTTGTCGACAAGGCCAGTCTGCTTGCCCTGACGGTACCAGAAATGACCGTGCTCGTCGGTGGCCTGCGCGTGCTGGATGCCAATGTTGGCGGTAGCCGCGAGGGGGTTCTGACCGAGCGTCCGGGCACGCTCAGCAATGACTTTTTCGTCAACCTGCTGGGCATGGAAACGCAATGGAGCAAGGCCGCCAGCCCCGGCATTTATGAAGGCGTTGACCGCGCCACCGGCAAGCGCAAGTGGACGGCGACGCCTGTCGACCTGATTTTCGGATCGCATTCGGAACTGCGCGCGGTCGCCGAAGTCTATGGGGCCAATGATGGCCGCGACAAGTTCGTCGGCGATTTCGTGGCGGCATGGACCAAGGTGATGAACCTCGATCGCTTCCGCAACTGAGATCGACCCGGGGTTGCGTGCACGGCGGCGTGGCAACACGCCGCCGTTTGCCCTCGGGGCCGGCTGCAGTACATCATCGTCTTGCCGTCGCCTTTGAGCATCACGCTGGC
>CAJAHV010000062.1 GCA_903939555.1 uncultured Alphaproteobacteria bacterium
ACAGGCCGGGATGACATCGGACAGCTATGCGCAGGGGCCGTTGGGGACAAGCGAAGTGTGCCTGCGCGGCTTTGCCGGCAAGCTGCGGACGGCGATTCCCGAGGCGCGGCTGGCCAAAAAGCCGGCTTCGGGGTGGTTCCGGGGGTGAAAATGCGCAGTTTCGCGGCGGTGGCGGCGGGGTTTGCTGCGGTTTTGTTGGCAGCGGCGGCACCGATGGGGCCGGATATGGGGCAGTTCAGCGCCGCATGGCAGGCCTTTGCGCCGACAGCGGAGCTGGAAATCCGCCGGCTGAAATGCCGTGGCATCGCCGAAGACCCGAGCGAATTCGCCTGTCGCTTCGAACGCCGGATCGGCAAGGGCTGGCAACGCTGGGCCACGATGGTGGCGCGCGACGGCAGCCGTTGGGTGATGATCGACACGCCGGGGCCGGTGCCGCCGCGTCGTTAAGGCGGGTGCCGCTGCATCGGTAAGACGGGTGCCTCCGCGTCGTTAAGCCGGGTGCCTCCGCACCGGTAAGGCGGGTGCCTCCGCACCGGTAAGGCCGATCCGGCGCGCGGTGTGTAGCGGGCGCATTTCGGCACTGGCGCTGGCCGTCGCTCCGCGCCACGATGGGGCGAAACATCACGGGGAGAATCACCAATGCATCCGCACAGCATCGTTGCCGAAGGCCTGCAGTTTCCCGAAGGGCCGATTGCCATGGCCGATGGCAGTGTCATCTTTGTCGAGATCAAGGCCGGCAAGCTGACGCGGCTCGCCCCCGATGGCACGCTGTCGACCGTTGCCACCACCGGCGGCGGGCCGAACGGCGCCGCTATCGGCCCCGATGGCGCCATCTATGTCTGCAACAATGGCGGCTTTGCCTGGTATGAACAGGACGGCCTGTTGCTGCCGGGCAATGCCGCCGATGATTATACCACCGGCCGGATCGAGCGTGTCGATATCGCTACCGGCAAGGTCGAGCGGCTGTATGACAAGACCGACGATGGCCTCGCGCTTTCCGGCCCCAACGATATTGTTTTCGATGCGGCGGGCGGTTTCTGGTTCACCGATCTCGGCAAGCATTTCCCGCACCACGAAACCAAGGGCGGTCTGTTCTATGGCAAGGCCGATGGCAGTTCGTGCGTCTGCGCCGTCTATGGCCCCAATCTCAATGGTGTCGGCCTGTCGCCCGATGGCAGCAAGGTTTATGCCGCCGTCACCGCCGGGCGGGTGATTCTGGAATTCGATGTCACCGGGCCGGGCACGGTGGCGCCGGCGCCGCTGGCCGCCGTGCCGGGGCGCTTTGTCACCACCTGGCCCAACAAGACCTATCTCGACAGCCTCGCGATGGAGGCCAATGGCAATATCGCTCAGGCGACGCTCATCGAAAGCGCTGGCATCACCTCGGTCGATCCGGTGACAGGGGCGCAGGAGTTCTTTCCGTTCCCCGATCTGCTCACCACCAACATCTGCTTTGGCGGTGACGACATGATGGACGTGTGGGTCTGCCTGTCGACGACCGGCAAGATGGCAAAGGCGCGCTGGCCACGGCCGGGCCTCAAGCTGCATTTCAACGGGTGATCACCAGCCGCCACATCACCGCCAACGGGATCGATTTCGCCATCGACGAATGCGGTGAAGGGCCGGACATCGCGCTGTGCCTGCACGGTTTTCCCGAAAGCCGGCGATCGTGGCGACACCAGTTGCCGGTGCTGGCGGCGCAGGGCTGGCACGCGGTGGCCCCTGATCTGCGCGGTTATGGCGACACCAGCCGGCCCCGGGCGCAGTCGGCGTACCATATCGATCATCTCGTTGCCGATACCGCGGCGCTGTTCGAAGTGCTCGGGGCGTCGCAGGGTGTCGGCGGTGCCGGGCGCCGACTGCTGATCGCGCATGATTGGGGGGCGCTGATCGCCTGGGTGGTGGCGCAGCGGCGGGCCGTGGCACTGGATGGGCTGGTCATCATGAACGTGCCGCACCCGGCGGTGTTCCGCCACACGCTGCGCACGTCATGGTCGCAAAAGCGCAAGAGCTGGTACACGGCGTTCTTTCAATTGCCCTGGTTGCCCGAAGCGTTGCTGGGTGCGCGCCGGGCGGCGGCGGTGGGCCGCGCTTTTACCGACAGCGCGGTCGACAAGGCGGCCTTTTCGCCGGACATCATCGCGCATTACCGCGCCAATGC
Organism: uncultured Alphaproteobacteria bacterium; assembly: GCA_903939555.1. Taxonomy (GTDB): domain Bacteria; phylum Pseudomonadota; class Alphaproteobacteria; order Sphingomonadales; family Sphingomonadaceae; genus Sandarakinorhabdus. Next base: position 2,162 of record CAJAHV010000062.1, read on the forward strand.
CAGCGCGCCGGGGGCGCTGACGGCAATGATTGGCTATTACCGCGCCAATTTCCCCGATGTGCTCGCCGAACCGGTGGTGAAGATCGACGCGCCGGTGCTGATGGTCTGGGGCGAACAGGATGTGGCGATCGATATCGCCAATACCCGGGGCTATGGCCCGCTGGTGCGCGATTTTACGCTGGTGACGCTGCCCGATGCGTCGCATTGGGTGCAGCAGGATGCGCCCGATGCGGTGAATGCGGCGCTGGTCGGCTGGATGACGCGGACCGGGCTGGTGGCGCCGGCGGCCTGATCAAGAGGCGTTTTCGGGCCGGCGCCGTCGCTGGAAGAAGTCCCTCAGCAACGCGGCCGCTTCGGTTTCGCCGATGCCGGCGATCACCTGCGGGACATGGTGTGTCTGAGGATGGGCAAAGATGCGCGGCCCTTGTTCGATGCCGCCCGATTTCGGGTCCGACGCCCCATAGACCAGCGTGGCGATGCGCGCTTGCGCGATGGCCGATGCGCACATCGGGCAAGGTTCGAGCGTGACATGCAGGGTAGTCCCCGGCAGGCGTTCGCTGCCCAGCGCGGCGCAGGCGGCCCGGATGGCGAGCATTTCGGCATGGGCGCTGGGATCATGCAGCTCGAGCGTGCGGTTGCCGGCCGCGGCCAGGATGCGGCCATCGGCGGCCGAGATCACGGCGCCCACCGGCACTTCGCCGCGCGCCGCCGCTGCCCGTGCTTCGGCAAGCGCACGGGCCATCAGTGCCGAGGCGGGGAAGGGCGGCATTTTTCTGGCGCTCAACTGCTGGGCGCGGGCGGCGCCCTGTCGCGGCGTTCCAGCGCGACCTTGGCCAGCGCGACGATCGGATCGGCCAGCGCCACGCCCAGGATGCCGAACAGGATGCCGAACAGCAATTGCGCCGCCAGCACCGCCGCCGGCGCCAGATCGACCGCTCGCTTTTCGATCAGCGGCGTCAACACATTGCCTTCCGCCAGTTGCACGGCAAGATAGATGCCGATTGCCCAGAAACCGGCGCTCGGCCCGACCGAAAAACCTACCGCCACGATCAGTGCGCCCGAAATCATCGCCCCGACATTGGGAATGAAGGCGAGCAGCCCCGAAACCAGCGCCAGCAGCCCGGCCAGCGGCACCCCGACGATCGACAGGCCGATGAAGATGAAGCTGCCTTCGATGGCCATGGTCAGCAGGCGCCCGGCGACCCAGCGGCGCAGCATATGCGCCATTTCCGCCAGCGCTGCATGCATTTCACCCCGTCTCGCCACCGGGGTAAGCCATTCGAGCCCGCGTTCATACAGGCGCGGATCGGCCGCGACATAGATGCCAAAGGTGATCGCGAACAGCAGCGCCCCCAGGCCGCCGACCGCCGAGCCGACAAAGGCCGCGACCTGTTCGAAATGCCCGTCGAGCAGCGCCGGCATCCGCGCCAGGACCGATCGTCCGGGTTCGATGACGATGCCCAGCCCGCGTGCCTGATCGGTCAGGTGCGCCAGTTGCACCGCCACCGTTGCGGTCAGTTGCTGCGCCTGTGCCGCCAGCGTGATGCCGGCAAAGGCGATGAAGCCGAAGATCAGGCCGAACAGCACGACGACAATGATGGCTAATCGCAGCGCATGCGGAACCTTCAGCACGCGGCGCAGCAGTTCTTCGGCGCTGCGCAGGCCGGCGGCGACCACCAGCCCGGCAAAGATCAGCAGCAGCGCCTGCGCCAATTGCCAGGCGAGCCAGATGGCGGCGGCGGTGCCGAGCCAGATCAGCGCGGTTCGTGCCGTCGTCCGCGACCGGTCGCTGCGCGGCTCGATCGGGCTGGGCGCAGGTGCCGGCACGCGGCGTTATTCGGACTTGGTGTCGAGATTGATGAAATAACGCCCGCTGCGTACTGCGGTGAACCAGCTTATCGGGTTCCAGTCGGTCGAGCCATCGAGCGAGAAGGTGATGAATTCGGCGCGGCCGGCCAGATTTTCGATCGGCAGCATGCCCAGCCCGCCGATGACCGGATCGAAGCGGCTGTCTTCACTGTTGTCGCGGTTGTCGCCCATCAGGAAGATGGCGCCTTCGGGCACCAGCAGTGGCTCGGTATTGTCCTGCGGCGTCTCGCCAAGGTCCATGGTCAGATAGCTCCGCCCGCCCGGCAGCGTCTCGCGATAGGTGGGGAAGTGGCATTCGGGCTGGCCGGCGGCGTTGGTGGTGCGATACTGCGCATCGATGGGCGTGGCGCAATCGCTGTTCGGGCTGAGCGGGACCACTGTATCCGCTACCGCGACCTTGGGCACCGGTGCGCCGTTGAGCCAGAGCTGGCCGGCCTTCATCTGCACCGTGTCGCCGGGCAGGCCGATGACGCGCTTGATGTAATCGGTCTTGTCACGTGGGCTCTTGATGACGGCGATGTCGCCGCGCTCGGGCAGCCGGCCGAACAGCCGGCCCGGGATTTCGGGCAGCACGTTGATCGAGGGCGACAGATAGGAATAGCCATAGGGGAATTTCGACACGATCAGCCGGTCACCGATCAGCAGCGACGGCAGCATCGACCCCGACGGAATGTAGAAGGGCTTGGCGATGAACGAATGCACGCCGAGCACGGCGAGCACGAGCAGGAACAACTGCCAGATCTCGCTGGCCCAGTTGGTCGGCTTCTTGGTCGCCGGCAATGCAGCCTCGGTCATAGGGGACTCGCGGTGATAAGGACGATGGCCTGCGCCCAGGGATGGTCGTCGGTCATCGTCAGATGGACGTCTGCCCTGTAGCCCGGCGGGGTGATTTGCGCCAGCCTTGCCGCGGCACCGCCGGTCAGCGCGAGGGTCGGTGCGCCGCTGGGTAGGTTGACCACGCCCATGTCCTTCATGAAAACGCCTTGGCGAAAACCGGTGCCGAGCGCCTTGGAACAGGCTTCTTTGGCGGCGAAGCGCTTGGCATAGGTGGCGGCACGGGTCATCACCCGCTTGTCGGCCTTGGCGCGCTCGGTGTCGGTGAAGACGCGATTGAGAAAGCGGTCGCCGAAACGCGCGATGCTGCTTTCGATCCGCGTGATGTTGCACAGGTCCGAGCCGAGCCCGAGCACGAAGACGCCGGGGGGGATGTTCACGCCCGCGCCGCGTCCGCCGCCGCGCCCCTGGCGCGGCTCTCATCCATCGCGGCACGCATCCGCGCGATCGCCGGGCCAAGGCCGGTGAACACCGCTTCGCCGATGAGGAAATGGCCGATGTTGAGCTCATGCAGTTGCGCCAGCGCCGCCACTGGCCCGACATTGTCGAAGGTCAGTCCGTGCCCCGCGTGCATTTCCAGCCCCAGTGCCGCGCCGGTTTCGGCCGCACGCACCAGCCGGGCCATTTCGGCGGCAACCTCGGCCTCGGTCACGGCATGGCTGTAGGGGCCGGTGTGCAGTTCGACCACCGGCGCGCCGAGCCTGGCGGCGGCTTCGAGCTGCCGGGCTTCGGGAGCGATGAACAGGCTGACCCGGATGCCGGCGTCCTGCAACCGGCTGATGATCGGCGCCAGCACATTGTGCTGGCCAGCGGCATCGAGCCCGCCTTCGGTGGTGCGTTCCGCCCGGCGTTCGGGAACGATGCAGGCGGCGTGCGGGCGATGCTTCAAGGCAATGCCGAGCATTTCATCGGTTGCCGCCATTTCGAGGTTGAGCGGCAGGCTGATGTTGCCGACCAGCGCATCGAGATCGGCATCGGTGATGTGGCGCCGGTCCTCGCGCAGATGGGCGGTGATGCCATCGGCCCCGGCCTCGGCAGCCAGCAGCGCGGCGCGCACCGGATCGGGGTGCAGCCCGCCGCGCGCGTTGCGGATGGTGGCGACATGATCGATGTTGACGCCAAGCCTCAGTTTATGGCGGCGCAGCGTGTGGAGTGGCGCGTTCACGCAGCGCGGCTGCCGGGCTTGATCGCCGGGATCGCGGCGAGTTCGGGGGGCAGCGCGTCGGCGGCATAGCTGGGTACATCGAGGCGGATCAGCGGGGTGAAGGGCACGCCAAGATCGGCGGTGCCGTTCGACCGGTCGACGAGCGACGCGGCGTGGATGACATCGCCGCCCGCCGCCGTGACCGCAGCAATTGCTTCGCGGCTCGACAGCCCGGTGGTGACGACATCTTCCATCAACAACACTTTTTGCCCGGGTTCGAGCCGGAAACCGCGGCGCAACTCGAAGGTGCCGGTCGGGCGTTCGACGAACATCGACAGCGTGCCCAAGGCCCGCGCCAGTTCATGCCCGCAGATGAGGCCGCCCATCGCCGGGGCGATGACGACATCGACGGCAGCGCGCACCTCGGCAGGGATTTTCGCTGCCAGCGCCCCGGCCAGCCGGGCGGCGCGGGCCGGGTCCATCAGTACACGGGCGCATTGCAGGTAGCGCGGACTGCGCAAGCCGGAGGACAGGATGAAATGCCCCTCCAGCAAGGCTTCGGCGGCGCGGAACTCGGCAAGGATCTGTTCGTCTGTCATGCCAGCGCGCCTAGCAGGATTGCCCGGCCGATGCGAGCGCGACTCACCCGCGCAGCCGTTCCGCCGACACCACTGCCTTGACCTGGCGCAGCGCGGTGATGATCGTCGTCAGATGGGCCAGGTCCTCGACTTCGATATCGATGACATCGGTATGGAATTCACGGTCACGGTGCTTGAGCGCCAGATTGACGATATTGGCGTTGTGCGCCGCCAGCGTCGTCGCCAGCGAAGCCAGCGAGCCGGGCTGGTTGTGCACCACCACCGTCAGGCTGGCGACGGCGCCATCGGTTTCCTTGCCCCATGACACTTCCAGCCATTCGCCCTTTTCATCGGCCAGGCTGGCGCAGTCGATGGTGTGAACCATGATCGGCTGGCCCGGTTGGCGGATGCCGACGATGCGATCCCCCGGAATCGGCCGGCAGGCGCCGAGTTCGAAAGCAACACCGGGGGTGAGGCCATGGATGCTGACCGCCGCCGGGCCGGGCGTGCCGCGCGTCCGGCGCGGCTTTTGCCCGGCGGTGGAGCCGGGCACCAGCGCTTCTGAAACCTGTGCATCGGTCAGCACGTTGCGCGCCATCGCCAGCTCCAGTGCGGCGCGATCGGGCAGTTTCAACCGCCCCAGCGCCGGGCCGAGCACATCGTCCCCCAGCGCGGTCTTGAGACGCAGCGCCAGCGATTCGAGCAATTTTCTGCCCATCGTCTGGCTTTCGAGCAGATTCTTCTGGCGGACATGGCGGCGGATCGCGGCGCGCGCCTTGGCGCTGGTGACAAAGCCTTCCCAGGCCGGATCGGGCGCCCCGGCCTTGGATCGCAGGATTTCGACCTGATCGCCATTGACCAGCCGGGTGCGCAGCGGCACGACCCGGCCATTGACCTTGGCACCGACGCAACTGTCACCCAGATCGGAATGGACGGCATAGGCGAAATCGACCGGGGTCGAATCCTTGGGCAATTGCAGCAACGTGCCCTTGGGGGTGAAGATGAACACCTGGTCCTGGAACATCGCCAGCCGGGCGTTCTCAAGCAGTTCTTCAGGGCTGGCCGCGTCGTGCAGCACTTCGAGCAGATCCTCGAGCCAGGGATAGGCCTCGCGCGCCGGCGCCCCGTCGCCGCCCTGCTTGTAGGCCCAGTGTGCCGCAAGGCCGAACTCGGCCTCCTCGTGCATCCGCCGGGTGCGGATCTGCACTTCGATGCGGGCATTTTCGGAATGCAATACCGTGGTGTGGATCGATTTGTAGCCGTTGCGCTTGGGCGTCGAAATGAAATCCTTGAAGCGGCCGATGACCATCGGCCAGCGGCCGTGGACAACACCGAGCGCGCGATAACATTCGGCATCGTCATCGACGAGGATGCGGAACGCCATGACATCGGAAAGCGATTCGAAGGTCGCCTGGCGCCCCTGCATCTTGCGCCAGATCGAATAGGGGCGTTTCTCGCGCCCGGTGACATCGGCATCGATGCCCTTTTGCCCGAGCAGCAGCTTGATGCCCGACGCGATGCGCGTCACCGTGTCGCCGCCGGCGGTGCGCAGCTTGGCGAGCCGCGCCGTGATCGTGGCATGGGCCTCGGGCTCGAGCTCGCGGAACGCCAGTTCCTGCAATTCGTCCATGAAGCCGTACATGCCGATGCGTTCGGCAAGCGGCGCATAAATGTCCATTGTCTCGCGGGCGATGCGGCGGCGCTTGTCCTCGGACTTGATGAAATGCAGCGTGCGCATGTTGTGCAGCCGGTCGGCAAGCTTGACGAGCAGCACGCGGATGTCGGTCGACATGGCGAGCAGGAATTTGCGCAGATTTTCGGCCTGACGCTCGCTGTCGGTCTGCGCCTCGATCTTGGACAGCTTGGTGACGCCATCGACCAGCCGGCCCACCGATTTGCCGAACAGGCGATCGATCTGTTCCTGCGTCGCCACCGTGTCCTCGATGGTGTCGTGGAGGATGCCGGTTGCGATGGTTTCATCGTCGAGCTTCAGATCGGTCAGGATGCCGGCGACTTCGATGGGGTGCGAGAAATAAGGGTCACCCGAGGCGCGCAACTGGCTGCCATGCGCCTTCATCGAAAACACATAAGCGCGGTTCAGCAGATCCTCGTCCGCATCGGGATCATAGGCTTTGACGCGTTCGACAAGTTCATACTGGCGGAGCATTTTCGCATAGTGGTGCGCAGTGCGGCCAAAGCGCAAGCACTTGCTTGCGCTGGACTCGCCCAAGCTCGGCCAGCGGAGCGGCGCGGGCGAAGCGCGCCGAACCCGTCTGACGTCACGGCGCGGCTTTGCCGCGACGCGTTTGGATTAGAAGGACGGAAGTAAGTAAGAGGCGTGGGCAAAGCCGACGCGTCGGACGGGTTCGGTTGGCGAAAGG
>CAJAHV010000063.1 GCA_903939555.1 uncultured Alphaproteobacteria bacterium
CGGCTCGGCCGGCGTGGCGATCGCGGCGACCGGAGCAACCGGGGCAGAATCCGGCACAGCTTCGACATCGGCCTTGCGGCGACGGCTGCGCTTGGGCTTGTCGGCGACCTCGGCCTCCGTAGCGGGTGTCATGGCGGGTGTCGCGGCGGGTGTCGCGACGGTGGCCGCATCGCTCAAGCCTGTCTCGGCGGCGACGGTGCCCGTCGTCTCGGCCTTGTCGCCACCGCGCTTGCCGCGACGGCCGCGACGGCGGCGCTTGCGATCGCGGTCACCGCGCGCTGCGGTTTCGGCCGGCGTCTCGCCCGGCTCGGCAACGACCTCGGTCTCGTCGACACCGCTGTCGGCATCGCTGTCGGCATCGCTGCCCTCACCGGCTTTGGCGGCATCTTCTGGCGCGCCGCCATCGGGGGCTGTGTCATCGCCATTGCGGCCACCACGGCGGCGGCGGCGCTTGTTGCGACCCCCGCGCTCGTTGCGGTCACCGCGTTCGCCCTGCGGCCGCTCATCGCCATCCTCGTCATCGCCGGTATCGGCGCCGTCATCGACGTCGTCCTCGATACGCACCAGCGCCGGCAGTGCCTGCATCTCGACCTTCTTGGTCGGCGGCGGGCCACCGGCATCGATGGCAAAATTCGGGCCGATCAGCGCTTCGTCGGGCACGGTGACGATGGTGACGCCGTACAGTTCCTCCAGTTCGGCAAGCTCGATGCGCTTGCGGTTGAGGATATAGACCGCCACTTCATCGCCAGCGCGCAGGGTGAATTCCGACGCCCGGCCGCGCAGCGCCTCGGCTTCAAGGGCTCGCAGCGCGGCAAGGGCAGCGGAGGAAACCGAACGCACCATGCCGGTACCCTCGCACATCGGGCAGATATGGGTGCTCGCCTCAAGGATGCCGGTGCGCAGGCGCTGGCGGCTCATCTCCATCAGGCCAAAGGCCGAGATGCGGCCGATCTGGATGCGGGCGCGATCGTTGCGCAATGCGTCCTTCATCGCCTTTTCGACGCGGCGGTTGTTGGCCGAAACTTCCATGTCGATGAAATCGATGACGACCAGCCCGGCCATGTCGCGCAGCCGCAACTGGCGGCCAATTTCCTCGGCGGCTTCAAGGTTGGTCTTGGTGGCGGTTTCCTCGATGCCATATTCGCGCGTCGAGCGGCCCGAGTTGATGTCGATCGACACCAGCGCCTCGGTCGGGTTGATGACGATATAGCCGCCGGATTTGAGCTGGACGACCGGCTGGTACATGCCTTCCAGCTGCGCTTCGACGCCGAAGCGCTGGAACAGCGGTACATTGTCGGAATATTCGACGACCTTGGGCGTGTGGCCGGGCATCAGCATCGACATGAAGCGCGAAGCATCGGCAAAGCCTTCGGGGCCTTCGACGATGACCTGTTCGATATCGCGGTGATAGATGTCGCGGATGGCGCGCTTGATCAGGTCCGAATCCTGATGGATCAGCGCTGGCGCCGACGAGGTGAGGGTGCGTTCGCGAATCTCATCCCACAGGCGGGTGAGATAATCGAAATCGCGGCGGATATCTTCCGACGAGCGCTTCAAGCCGGCGGTGCGCACGATGGCGCCCATGCCCTGCGGCAGTTTCAGGTCCGACATGATCGCCTTCAACCGCTTGCGGTCGGCGATGTTGGAAATCTTGCGGCTGATGCCACCGCCATGCGCGGTATTGGGCATCAGCACGCAATAGCGGCCCGCCAGCGACAGATAGGTGGTCAGCGCTGCGCCCTTGGAGCCGCGTTCTTCCTTGACGACCTGGATCAGCAGCACCTGGCGGCGGCGGATGACCTCCTGAATCTTGTAGCGGCGGCGCAACGACTGACGCTTGCGGCGCAGCGCATCGGTCGGCTCGTCATGCTGGCCACCGGTTTCGGCGACCTCGCTGACCGGATCGCCATTTTCGTCGAGCTCTTCGTCATGATGGTCGTCATGCTCGGCGGCGTATTCGGCTTCCTCGCGCAGCAGTGCTTCGCGGTCTTCGCGCGGAATCTGGTAATAATCGGGGTGAATTTCCGAAAACGCCAGGAAGCCGTGGCGGTTGCCGCCATATTCGACAAAGGCTGCCTGCAACGAGGGTTCGACCCGGGTTACCTTGGCAAGATAGATGTTGCCCTTGAGCTGCTTGCGATCGGCAGCTTCAAAGTCGAACTCCTCAATCCGTTGTCCATTTACCACGGCAACCCGGGTTTCTTCCGGGTGGCGGGCGTCGATCAGCATACGAAGTGACATGATGTGGCTCCATGGCGCAGCGGCCGCCCCTGTCAGGGCGCCGGCGGCGCATATTTCTGGCGTCGGCGCGGCGCTGTGCGGCCACGCGGACTGGATGTTGCGGGATATGTGCGATCAGCGCCGGATGAACCGCAGTCGCCGCCCATGGCTTGCCGGCCCGAAGGGCGGCCGCGCTTGAGCAAAATGGCGAAACGATCATTCGACCCCTGAATATAGTCCCGGCCTCGACCCAGGCCGGGTTGCGTGCCTCGCGGGTGGTTTCGACGAACATCACCCGAATGGGCGACAGGCCGAAGTCCCGGAAACGACAACGGCCAAGCCGCTGTTCCGGTTAGTCGTAGCAGCGGATGCCGGGGGCGGCAAGGGTGGGTATGGAATGGACAAACGCGGGGCGTCGGAGGCGCGCAAAGAAAAAGCCCGGGCAAAGCCCGGGCTGTCGTCGGACGGGTTCGGCGGACCAGGTGTCCGCCGCCCCGCCGGCCGGTCTGGCACGGGTCGACGCCGAAGCACGTGCTTCGGCGCGGCCGCGCTGCAACTCAGCGGCTGTAGAATTCGACGACCAGATTGGGCTCCATCTTCACCGGATAGGGCACTTCATCAAGCGTCGGCACGCGGACATAGGTCGCCTTGGGGCCTTCGACCGCGACATATTCCGGCACTTCGCGCTCGGTCAGGCCCTGGGCTTCCATGACCAGTGCCATTTCCTTGGCCTTGGCGCCGAGTTCGACGACATCGCCCGGCTTGACCTTGGCCGAAGCAATGTTGCAGCGGCGGCCGTTGACGATGATATGGCCGTGGTTGACGATCTGGCGGGCGGCAAAGATCGTCGGCGCGAACTTGGCGCGATAGACGACCATGTCGAGACGCTGCTCAAGCAGGCCGATGAGGTTCTGCGACGTATCACCCTTCATCTGCACTGCGGCCTGATAGGTGGCGCGGAACTGCTTTTCGGTGACATCACCGTAATAGCCCTTGAGCTTCTGCTTGGCCTTCAACTGGATGCCGAAGTCCGACACCTTGCTCTTGCGGCGCTGGCCGTGCTGGCCGGGGCCATATTCACGCTTGTTGACCGGCGACTTGGGACGACCCCAGATGTTTTCGCCCATACGGCGATCGAGTTTGTACTTGCTGCTATGACGCTTCGACATGTGATTCGCTTTCGTATCTGCTGGCAGCCCGATGGACAGGCCCTCTAAAACCCCGGCCTCGCACCGTCCGGCCGATTGCCGGGCGCGGCCACTGCTTCACCGGGGGTGCAGGGCCAATTGCGAAGCGGGGGCGGTTAGACGAAGCGCGCATCCCGGTCAAGTCTTGCTTGACTTTCAGGGGCGTTGCCGCCAAACGCCGCGCTTCCAGAAAATCGGAAAGTTCGCCCCCATGGCACGCGTTACCGTTGAAGATTGCGTCGACAAGATCCCCAACCGTTTCGACCTGGTGCTGTTCGCGGCGACCCGCGCCCGTGCCATTTCATCGGGCGCCGAGATCACCGTCGATCGTGATCGCGACAAAAACCCGGTCGTGGCGCTGCGCGAGATCGCCGATGAGAACATCAAGCCCATCGATTTGCAGGAAGCGCTGATCGCTTCGATGCGCCGTGTCGTGGAAAGCGAAGACGACACGCCGGATGCGATTGGATCGCTGTCGGCTTCGGCCGAAGCACTGCGGATTACCGCGGCCCAGCCGCCGCGCAACCAGAATTTGGGCCCGGATTACGAATAAGCGCGGCAGCGTTTAGCGGCGCTAAACGCCGACTCGCGCTTATTCCGGCCGGCGGGGCGGTTGGCCCTTTCGCCAACCGAACCCGTCCGACG
>CAJAHV010000064.1 GCA_903939555.1 uncultured Alphaproteobacteria bacterium
ATGGCGGCGTCGTAGGTGGCCAGAAACACCTTGTCCTGATAAATCGCGATATTACGCGTGGGGCCACCGAGCGTGCGTGAATCTTCAGGGTGCGGATAGGCATATTCCCACAGCAGACTCCCGCTGGCGGCGTCGATGGCCTGCACCACATTGCCCGGATGGGTCAGGTACATCACCCCGTCATGGATGAGCGGCGTGGGCTGATTGCTGCCGTCTTTCATTGTCAGTGCCCAAGCGAGCCGCAAGCGACCCACCGAGCGGGTATTGATGCTCGACAACGGGCTAAAGCCTTGCCCGTCTTCCGTGCCGCGCCAATGCAGCCAGTCCGCAGCGGGTGGATTTTGCAGCATTGCATCGGTGACCGGTGATACAGGTGGCGTTTCACGGTTCACCCAGCCACCAGCGCGTTGGGCGGCCTCCATGATGCCGGCAGCCCCTTGCCAGGTGTTTTCGTCCGGTTTCGGCTCGCTCACCGCAATGCCGTTGCTGCGCAGCACGAAGGCGGCGATGCTGTTGACGACGGAGGGCGGCGCACCAGCCGGCAGGTTCATCGACATCATGCTGCGGATAAAGGTCGCCAGGGGCGGCACACCGCCGCTGCCCCATCGGGTGCGGAACGGCTCGCTGATCAAAGCGGTACCATGAGCACCGCCCACCAGGCTGGCATGGTGACATTCAGCACAGTAGCTTTGGTAGGCCGCGTTGCCGGCAGAGGTGGCTTCGGCTTTAGCCGCGGTCGCAAGGATCGCGCTGACTGCCAGCAGCATCAGGCCGATGAAAGGCCAACGAATAACCTGCATGAACAGCTCCCAAATAGATAGGCTGACGCTGCTTACTTGTTCGCAACAAGTCAATAGCGACGCTGCTTGCACGATGCCCGCGCAGGTCAGCGAAGCCGGCCTGCGGTGCGCCCCAGGCTGGCCGTGTACCTGCATCAAGCAAGGCGGCAGAGCGGCCGTCCTTCGCGTCGGGAGTAGCGTAGCATGCTGCCCCGTTTTCCGGGACGACCACAAACCAGATGCGGTCAAATCGGATCCACCATCAGTTCGGCGTGCGACTGTATCAACGGGAGCTCGCTTCCTGCGGACTCGCAATTACGAGCGTAATGTGTCAGAATTTTACAGTTGACCGAAATAGGCTGGCGCATGGGCCAAGGGGGTATTCTTGGGAAATTTTCTGCAAGATTCAGAACAACTGTCTGCACTGTCGGCCCACGCGCGCGCAGAACTGGCCAAGGCGACCGATCAATTTTCGATCCGCTGCGGCGAAACCCTGTTTCGGCAGGGCATGTCAGCCGATGCACTCTACATCATTGGTAGCGGGAAACTGGAGATCACCACGCGCACCCCCGGCGACACGACCGCTGCGGTGAGTGCAATCGGGCCGGGTGAGGTGGTTGGCGAGTTCGCGCTGCTTGACGATGGCCTGCGATCCGCAAACGTCACAGCGATGGCTGACAGCGAAGGGCTGCGGATCCCGAGGGCGCGTTTCCTTGCCCTGCTGGCCGACGGCAAGCCGTGGACATTGGAATTAATCGATGCCTTGCGATGCCTGGTCGCCATCCGCACCCGGGTCACTTTAGAGCGGATCGCGACGGCAGAGCGCTATGATGTGTCATCCCTTCGCGTCCCGGCTTACCTACGTGAGACCGGCATGGTCGGCGATGCGGCGGGGCTGTTCGCGGCGCTCGGCCGTCTAGCTGAGTTGGGAACTGATGGTGCGGCGAAATTGACGGCTCGGGGGACCTGCCTCACCATTCCCCGTGGCACCCTATTCACTGCGGCCGAAAGCGAGACACGTGCGTTGACCATAGTCCTGCGCGGCGCACTGCGTTCGGTTCTGCCGCGTCGCGAAGGCCGCGAACAGATCATGGTCCATGGGCCTGGCGAGATGACCGGCCTTGTCGGTCTGTTCGATACATCCCAGCAGAACCTCGTACTTGAAGCGGCGGAGGACACGTTGGCGTTGCAACTGCCACGAGCAATATTCGAGGACATGCGCCGCAGTCCTGAGCCTTATGCCCTCGCACTATTCGCCGCGGTCGGCAGGCAACTGGTGCGCGACCAACGCAGGGCCAACCGGCATCTAGGTCGCGCGGTTTCCCTGGAGCAGTTCAATCAACACTGCAGAAAGAGCGCCGCCTGATGTGCAGGATACTCTCCTACCTCGGTAGCCCGGTCCTGCTCGACCACTTGCTCTATGCCCCGGACTCATCGTTGCTCAACCAGACTACTGCGGCACAGATGCTGTCAATGCTCAACCTCGCCGGCTTCGGCATGGCTGCGTGGGATCCGTCGAGCCACGAACCGCACACACCCTATCGCTACCGGACCACGCAGGTCGCGGTGTTTGACCGCAACCTCAAGGAATTGGCGGGCAAGCTTAAGGTCGGTGCACTGCTGTCCCATATCCGTGGTGTGCCGATGACCTCGACGGTGCAGGTCAATGACCAGAACGTACATCCCTTTCGGTTCGACGGCGTCCCATTGGCAATGGCGCACAACGGCGATCTCGCCGGCTTTCGCGACATGCGCTTCGATCTGGTGCCGCATGTCCGCCCCGAGATCGCGCGCGCGATCTCGGGCTCGACCGACAGCGAATGGATCTATGCGCTGGTCGCTTCGGCCCTGCCCGATGCGTACGCGGTCAATTCCCCCGAGGCGATCCTTGACGCAATCCGCGACGCCCTGACCATAATCCGAAAGGTGCGGGAACGGCACGGAATAACCCGTTCATCCTCGGCCAATCTGATCTTCTGCGATGGAACCAACCTCATCGCGGTTCGCTACACTTTCGATTTCGGCCGGTTCGAGGCAAGCCAGTTACAAGGCTCGGCCGACTTCCTCTCGATGTGGTATACCTTTGGCCGCGACTACGGACTGCACGACGAGGAGTGGAAACTGATCGGCGGGGCAGCCCAGGCCAACAGCATCGTCGTGGCCTCGGAACCGCTGACCCGCGATTTCGCAACCTGGATCGAGGTGCCCGAATACTCGGCGCTCGTTGCCCGCAACGACGGATCTCGTCGCATTGCAGAAATCCACGCTTTAAACGTCTGATACCTATTCTTCGTGAAGCCTGTAACTGTAAAAACGTTTCGAACAATGACCCTGCCAAGAGGACAAAAAAGCATTTAAAACAGTTTTTTACAATGCTTTCAAGAGGACTCACTATTCGGAACGTTTTCACACGCATGCACGCTAAGACGCCTCATTTGAACAACGCGACCTCCAACCAGACTGCGGCCTTCGGCGGATGGGTACGGTACGTAAATGGTGCGCC
>CAJAHV010000065.1 GCA_903939555.1 uncultured Alphaproteobacteria bacterium
GTTCCGCAATCCGCGCCGCAATGGTGGCATGATAAGGGACATGAATGGCGGCGATACGCAACTCACGCTCGATCGCCGACAACGCCAGATTGCCAGGAATGACATGGCCATCTCTGGCACCAGGAACGACATCACGAACCGCCGGATCCCGATTGAGATCGACAACCAGCCGCGTCACCGTGGCGATCAGCGCGGGCGCACCAAGCCGCGCCGCCAGCATCTCGCTGAGCGCTTCGGTGCCGATATCGACAGCGATGTGATTACCAAGCAGTGCGGGGTCGATGCCGAGATCGATACCCGGCGGGACGGCGTTCGACGCATGATCGGCGATGATCAGAATTGGCGCAGAACCGGCGACCAGCCGCGGTGCTGTCACCGCCCGAACACCGGTTTGCGTTTTTCAAGAAAGGCCGCAACGCCTTCGTGAAAATCCGGACCGGTAAAGGCGGTGTTGAAGCCGGTCACCGATTGCGAATCATCATCATGCGCACCCTCGATAATGCGCTGAACGATCGCCTTGCTGGCGAGCTGGCTGGCCGGTGACATGGCGAGCATCTGCCCGGCGAGCGTCATGACGGCATCGTCAAGATCATCGGCGAGTTGCTGCACCAATCCGATGCGAAGCGCTTCTGCGGCATCGATCAGCATTGCCGAGAACAACAGACGCTTGGCCTGGGCGGGGCCTACCAGATCGATCAGCAACCGCGTATCGTGAAGCGGATAGACCAGCCCCAGCTTTGCCGGGGTAATGCCCATCCGGGCGCGCGGGCTGGCGATGCGCACGTCGCAGGCAAGCGCAATGCCGCAGCCGCCGCCAACGGCATCGCCATCGATCATCGCGATTGTCGGCTTGGGTGCGCGCGCTAGGGTGATCTGGGTGGCGCGAATCGCCGCCTGATTACGCTCCCGCCACACTGGATCCGACGAGCGCCGGGCAAATTCGCCGATGTCGGCACCCGCACAAAAGGGCCCCGGCCGCGCCGACCCGATAACCAGCAGGCGAACCTGCGGATCGCACATTGCAGCATTGACCAGCATCGGGAAAGCCTCCCACATCGCCTGATCCATGGCGTTGCGCTTGTCCGGGCGGTCGATTTGCAGACGGGCGATGCCATCCGCAATTGTCAGGCAAAGATTATCGTGCACGGGCGATCCTTATGTCCTGCCCATCATAGGCGAGGCGGCGCGCCAAACAAAGAAAAAGGGCCCGGCTGAGGGGGAAGCCGGGCCCTTGAGGCATCCTGGGGTCAGGATCGAGAAGTAAAAATACTTACTGGGCAGTCGGCGAGGCCGACGTCAACGCTGCCATATCAGTACCAAGCGCCTTGGCAGCGGCCGAGAACTTTTTGCCAGCTTCGTTGCGGGCGCCGGCTTCGCAAAGCTTTTCACCAACATTGACCAAGCCCAGCGCCTTGCGCGCCTTGTCGGCTTCGGCCGTCGCAGCAACGGTGCGGATCTGACCCGGCGCGGTGGCGCAGACGCCGGATTCGGCAGCCACGGCGGGGGTGGCGGCAGCAGCGACGATGGCAAAAGCGATCGGGGCGAGGATGAAACGATTGGTCATGATATTATCCTTTTGACGGTCAAAACAGGGCGGGCGCTGCCAGATTGAGTATTGCTCAGTTCAACTGAGTGAAGCTTTAAGTGGCGCTCAGAACCCCGTCAAGCGCCAATCTGAGTGGCAATCAAAAAATTTCTTGTTGCGTCGCAACAAAAACTGTCTCGCTGAGGTTGACGCTTGCGTCAAGTAAATTTGCTGCGCTGCAATATAAACTGCCACCTGCTCGGCAGGCGCTTCAGACCAA
>CAJAHV010000066.1 GCA_903939555.1 uncultured Alphaproteobacteria bacterium
CTGGCGCTTTCGCCGGCAGCGGCAAGTGCGGCAATGACCGAATCGGCGTCGGCGGCAGCCACGACCATCACCATGCCGGTGCCGCAGTTGAAGGTGCGCGCCAGTTCGCCCGGCGCGATATCGCCTTCGCGGCGCAACCAGTCGAACAGCGACGGCAGAGCCGGCGCCTCGACGATGGCGCGCGCACCTTTAGGCAGCACGCGCGGAATGTTTTCGAGGAAACCGCCACCGGTGATGTGCGCCAGTGCCTTGACGCTGCGGGCGCGCAGTAGCGGCAACAGCGCGCGGACATAGATGCGAGTCGGCACCAGCAGCGCCTCGCCGAGCGACATTTCGGGCGCAAAGGCTGCCGGCGCAGCAAGATCATGGCCTTTGAGGGCGATGATGCGGCGGATCAGCGAATAGCCGTTGGAATGGGCGCCCGACGCGGCAATGCCAATCAAAACATCGCCCGGTGCCACGCTGTCCCCGGTCAATTGTTCCCCGCGTTCGACCGCCCCGACCGAAAAGCCGGTGAGATCATAATCGCCGGGGGCATACATGCCCGGCATCTCGGCGGTTTCGCCGCCGATCAGCGCGCAGCCGGCGATGCGGCAACCTTTGGCAATGCCGGCCACCACGGCGGTGGCGGTGTCCAACTCCAGCTTGCCGCTGGCGAAGTAGTCGAGGAAGAACAAGGGCTCGGCGCCTTGGACGATGAGATCATTGACGCACATGGCGACCAGATCGATGCCCACCGTGTCGTGCTTGCCGGTATCGATGGCGAGTTTCAGCTTGGTGCCGACGCCATCATTGGCAGCAACGAGCAACGGGTCCTTGAACCCCGCCGCCTTTGGATCGAAGAAACCGCCAAAGCCGCCCAGTTCGGCATCGGCACCGGGGCGGGCGGTGGCGCGTGCCAGCGGCGCGATCAGCTTGATCAGCGCATTGCCGGCGGCGATCGAGACGCCGGCATCGGCATAGGTGAGGGGCTTGTTGGTCGTCATGCTGCCTCCCTTAGCTTGAGGGCGGGCGAAGGCAAAGCGCAACGAATGTCGGTGTTGCGGCTTGGCATTCGCCGGGGCTACGCTAGAACAGCGCCGTGTCCCGCCTGTTTCGCCTTTTCCTGCTGTTGGCGCTGTTGCCAGTGTCGCCGCTTGCCGCGCAACAGAGCGCCGGCGGTGGCAGTGCCTATGCGGTCGCCGGGATCGATGTCGATGTGACGGCGGCCAATCCAACTCTGGCGCGGATGACCGCGTACCGCATTGCCCAGCGCAAGGCCTGGCCGATGCTGTGGTTGCGTGTGACCGGCCGCGAGGTGACGACGGCGCCGCGACTTTCGGACGGGCAGCTCGATTCGATTGTGGCGGGCATCGAAAGCCAGGGCGAGCGCTTTTCGATGACGCGCTACATCGCCCGGCTCGGGGTGGTGTTCGACCGGTCACGCACCGCCGAATATCTTGCCGGCAGCGATGGTGCGCTGCAATCGCCGCCTATGCTGCTGCTGCCGCTGCTCAGCGACGGGGCTGTGCGGCGCGTCTATGACGCCAAGACGCCCTGGCTGGCGGCGTGGCAGCGCTTTCGCGAAACGGTGACGCCGGTGGACTATGTGCTCGCCAGTGGCGGCGCTGGGGAGAACCTGCTGCTCACCGGCTGGCAGGCGACGCGGCCCGACCGGCAGAGCTGGCGCAATATCCTCAACCGTTTCGATGCCGTCGATGTGTTGACGGCCGAAGCGCGTCTGGTGCGGCAATGGCCAGGTGGGCCCGTGACGGGGCTGTTCATCGCACGCCACGGCCCCGATGCAACCGAACTCGGCCGCGTGCGGCTGCAGACCGGCGATGAAGCCGGCGTGGATGCCATGCTCGATACCGCCGTCCGCCAGATCGATGCGATCTATACTGCGGCGCTGCGTGACGGCCGGTTGCGCAGCGAAACCGACCTGACTGCAGACCTGGCGCCCCTCATTGGAACCGGGGCGTTGATTGGCGAGCCGGTCAGCGCCGACCAAGGTGGCGTGGAAGTGAGCAGCACCAGTGTCGAAGCCGCGATGGCGACACCGGATGCCGCCACCGCGGGCGCACTCGAGACCGTGTTGCGCGGCACGCCGGGGGTCACCGGGGTGACGATCACCAGCCTTTCGCTGGGCGGCACGACACGCTTGTTGTTCAGCCACATCGGGTCACGCGCGGCGCTGTTATACGCGCTCGACCGGCGCGGGTTGCGGTTGGTTGCCGAAAATGGCCAAACCGTGCTGCGTCGGCGTCGTGATGGCGATGCGCCGGTGCCGCCGCCAGCCCCGGTGGCGGCGCCTGCTGCCGTGAATGGCGAGGTGGGCCAATGAACGACGATCTGGCCGTCACGCCGCCTGTTGCGTCGCCCATGACACCGCCTTCCGTCCCCGGGCCACCGCTATCCGCGCAAGGCTTGAGCCTGTCCGATCGCTTGAGCCTGCCGCGCATCCATTGGGGCTGGCTGTTGCTCATCATCGGCTTTGGTGCGTTGTTCTGGGCATCGCGCAGCGTGATCGGACCGTTCATCGCCGGTTTTGTCATCGCCTATCTGCTCGATCCGCCGGCGCAACGGCTGGAGAGGCTGGGCCTGCCGCGCTGGCTGGCGGCGGTGATCGTGCTGATCGTGTTCGTGACGGCGCTTGTCGGCATCGGCTTTGCCAGCGCCCCGATCATCCAGGCGCAGGTGACACAGCTTGTCACCACGCTGCCCAAGCTGATCACATCGTCCCTGCCGATTGCCAAGAGCCTGTTGCGCGATACGCCGCTGGCGGGAAACGGCGGTGACATCATCGCCAACATCGGCAACCGGGCGGTGGGCTGGTTGAGCGATTCGTTCGGGACGATCATCGCCGGCAGCCTTGCCTTTGTGAATGTCATTACCTTTATCGTCGTGTCACCCATCGTCGCCTTCTACTTGTTGCGCGATTGGCCGATCATCCTCGCCCGGGTCGAAAGCTGGTGGCCGCGTGCGCAACTGCCGGTGATCAAGGATCTGCTGATGCAATCCGATAAGGCGCTTTCGGGTTTCGTGCGCGGACAGTCGCTGGTTTGTCTCATCCTCGCGCTGTTCTATGCGCTCGGCTGGAGCCTGATCGGGCTGGATTATGCGATCATCTTGGGGCTGCTTGCCGGGGTGCTGGGCTTTGTGCCATTCCTCGGGGTCATCTTTGCCGTTGTGCTGAGCCTGCTCATCGCGCTGGGGCAATGGGGGTTGGATCCGCTGCAACTGGGGCTGGTGGCAGGGGTGTTCATGGTTGGACAGGTGCTCGAATCTTCGGTGCTCACCCCCAATCTGATTGGTAACCGCATCGGCCTGCATCCGGTGTGGGTGCTGTTCGCGGTGTTCGCTGGCGGACAGGTCGCCGGGGTAACGGGCGTATTCTTCGCCGTGCCTGTCGGCGCCGTGCTGGGCGTTATCGTTCGCGCGGCGTTGGCACATTATCGGGCCAGCCAGTTCTACGCCGCGCCGTGATGCCGGCTGATGGCCTGCCGGCCGAGGTGCCGGAATATGGCCTGCCGGCTATGATGCCGGGTGATGAGCAGCCGGCGCTACCGCTGGACTATGCGCCGCGGCTCGATGCCGGCAGTTTCGTCGTTTCCGAAAGTAACCGCGATGCCGAGGCCTGGCTTGGCGATCCGGCGCGCTGGCCAATGCCGCGCTGTGTACTGGTCGGGCCGGCAGACGCGGGTAAAAGTCATCTGGCCGCACTGTTCCATGCCCGCCATGGCGGGGTGCTGGTCGAAAATGCCGATCTGCTGACCGATGGCGAGCCCTTGTTCCATGCCTGGAACGCCGCCACTGCTGCCGCACCGTTGCTGATGACGGCGCAGCGGCAGCCGCGTTTCTGGGCACATCGCCTGCCTGATCTTGCGTCGCGACTGGCGGCGACACCGCTGGTGATGATTGCCGATCCCGATGACGACCTGATTGCCGCCGTGCTGGTCAAGCGTTTTGCCGATCGCGGGTTGCGTGTCGGCGACGATGTCATTGCCTATCTGGCGCTGCGGATCGAGCGCAGCTTTGCCGGCGCCGCCGAGATCGTCGAAAGGCTGGACGCGCTGGCACTTGCCGAACGGCGTGATATTACCGTGCCGCTCGCCCGTGACTGGCTGGAAGGGCAATTGCGGTTGAAACTGTAATTCCGCCGGTCATCGACCTGTCATGTTGCGTCCGCTACTATGCGGCATGGCTACAGCACATCGTCCCCCGTCGTACCCGGCCATCCCGGATGCCGAACGCTATTTCAACCGCGAAATTTCGTGGCTGGCGTTCAACGATCGCGTGCTGGAGGAAGCGACAAACCGTGCCCATCCTTTGCTCGAACGGCTGCGCTTCCTGTCGATTTCGGGGAACAACCTCGATGAATTCTACATGGTGCGGGTCGCCGGGCTGCGCGGTCAGGTGCGCGCCGGCATCGAAACGCTGACGCCCGAGGGCATGACACCGGCACAGCAACTTGCCGCCATCGCCATCCATGCCGAAAAACTGATGGAGACGCAGCAGCGTGTCTGGGGCAATCTGGTGCGTGAACTGGCGCGCGCCGATTTCCACGTCATCACCGCCGAGCGGCTTACAGCGGGCGAGCGGATCTGGCTGGAAAAACACTTCCTCGATCAGATTTTTCCGGTGCTCACGCCTCAGGCGATTGATCCCGCGCATCCCTTCCCCTTCATCCCCAACAAGGGTTTTTCGCTGATCCTTGAACTGCGCCGCCAGTCG
The DNA here is from genome assembly GCA_903939555.1 of uncultured Alphaproteobacteria bacterium. Taxonomy (GTDB): domain Bacteria; phylum Pseudomonadota; class Alphaproteobacteria; order Sphingomonadales; family Sphingomonadaceae; genus Sandarakinorhabdus. The sequence continues at coordinate 4,714 of CAJAHV010000066.1, forward strand.
GATGACGAATTGCTGCGGGCGCTGTTGATGCTGCCGTCGATGCTGCCACGCTTCATCCGGCTGCCGGGGGCTGCGATCCGCTTCATCAGCCTGGAAAACACCATCCGGGCTTTCTTCGGGCAATTGTTCCCGGGCTATGATCTCATCGGCGATGGCGCCTTTCGCGTCATTCGCGACAGCGATATCGAAGTTGAGGAAGAAGCCGAGGATCTGGTGCGCTTCTACCAGACGGCGCTGAAGCGCCGGCGGCGCGGCGAAGTCATCCGGCTGAAGATCGAAGCGATGACGCCGCCCGGGCTGCACACGCTCGTCCAGAATGCGCTCGGTGTCGGCGAACGCGACACCACGGTCGTCACCGGCGTGCTTGGCGTCGCCGATCTGGCGTTGCTTGTCGATGAAGACCGGCCCGATCTCAAGTTCGAGCC
>CAJAHV010000067.1 GCA_903939555.1 uncultured Alphaproteobacteria bacterium
CCGCGCCCTGCCACACATGAAATTGCGCGGCCGCATCGTGATTTCGGGGCAGGTCGCCGATTACAACACCCCGCACGACAAGGTGCCGGGGCTGAAGAACACGCGCGAGTTCATCGGCAAGCGGCTGCGCATGGAAGGCATGGTGGTGTTCGACGACCTGCCGCAATTCGCCGCTGCGCAGGCCAAACTGGCAGCGCTGATCAAGGCGGGGACGGTCGTTTATCGCGAAGAGATTTTCGAGGGGCTGGCGAGCCTGCCCGAAGCATTTTGCGGGCTGTTCACGGGCGCGAGTTTCGGGCGGCGGGTGGTGCGGGTTTAGGTTCGGGTCTGGGTCCGGGTCTGGGGGAGAGCATGGGCAAAGCCCATGCTGGCGTCGGACGGGTTCGGCGCGCAGGTGCGCGAGCCGCCCCGCCGGCCGGGCTTGCGCCTGTCGGCGGGTAGCGGCGCTACCCGCACGCGGCGCTATGCCGCCGCCCCCAGATACCCCAGTTGCGCGGCCTTGAAGATCGTCTGGCTGCGGTTCACCGCATCAAGCTTTTCCCCGGCGTTCTGGATATGAAAGCGCACCGTTGCATGGCTGCGCGCCAGGATCAGGCTGATTTCCTTGTCGGTCTTGCCGATGCTCGCCCAGCGCAGACATTCGACTTCGCGCTTGGTCAGTTGCGTGTCGCTGGGCAGCCATTGCCGGGTGCGGTGCACCTTGGTGTAGCCGGCGACGAAACGGTGCGACAATAGTCCCAGGATATCGGCATGGGCTTCATATTCGGCCGACAGGTCATCGCGCGTCGCGTCCCAGCCATTGAAACTGACGGCGCCGATCTGGCCGAAGGGCAGGTGGATGGGGATGACGATGGCGCAGCGGGTCAGCGCCCGCTTTTCGAAATGTTCGAGGCCGATCTGGTCGAGGTAACGGTTGGGCTGGCGGGTATAAAAGCCGCGGGCATTGACCCAGAAGGGTTCCGATTCATAACGGCAGGCACGCGGTAGCGGCGATGACAGCGCAAGACGCGAATCGGCCCACCAGCGCTCGCCCTCGCCGGTCCAGCCAAAGACATCGGCGGCGAGCACATTGCCCTCGACATCGACCATCGTCGCCTTTGACGCGATATTGTCGCACACTGCGACGCGCAGGTCGCCAAGCCGCCGGGCGACATCGCGCAACGCTTCGGCAGCCGGGCGCACATCATCGAGCGTGCGAACCGACACGGCGGCAAGATCGGCAGAAAGGTCCATCGTCACTCTCCCAATGAATGCCGGTGCAAAGCCTCTTGCGGGCTGCGTCTGGCTGGCTCCCGCCTGGGGGAGGTGGCCGCGCTAGCCCTTATCGGGCCATTATTGCACTGGTCGCGTTAACAGAATAGTCCGGCGCGCGGTGGCGCGCAATCCTGAAGGGTGGGAAGCCGGCGATGACGAATTGGCATGATGCCGGCCCGGCCGACCTGGCACCGGGCACGACTAGCTGCCGCGATGTGGGCGGCGGGAAGCGCCTGATTGCCCGCGATTCCGCCGGCGGCTGGCATGCGGTAGCGGCGGTGTGCAGCCATGCCCTGCTGCCGCTGGATGCCGCCCGGATACGCGGCGCGGCGCTGCTCTGCCCGCACCATGGCGCGCGTTTCGATCTCGCCACCGGCAAGGCACTGGGGCCGCCGGCATGGACCGGCATCGCGGTCTATCCGCTGCGGCTGACCGGTGACCGGATCGAAATCGGCCTGTAGCGTCACCAGGCAACCAGCGCCCGGCACCAAGCGGCCTGCAACCAGCGGCCTGCAACAATGCGCAGTGGCACGGCTGCGACGGCTCGGCCATGGTCGCGGTGATGAAACAGCATCTCGCAGGACAGGTCGCGCGGGTCACCGGCACCGCCATGGTGCTAGCTGGAGAGCCGCATGCCCGATAACCGCCGCTTCACCCTGGTTC
>CAJAHV010000068.1 GCA_903939555.1 uncultured Alphaproteobacteria bacterium
TATCCAAAAGCGTGATGCTTGTCAATGAAAAAGTGCCAGATAGGTGATTTTTCTCCCTGTGAAGCGGAAAGCGTCGAAGGTAGATTATATCGAACAGACCGGAAACCGCTGCCTGCAAGGTCATGTTCGTGCAACTTGTTGACATTGGGAGAGATTGCCGCCTCTGCTGCCGGTCGTAACCAGGAGCAGACCATCCCAATGCGCACCACTGCCGCCTCGTCGGGCGTCCGGCTCTACTATCTCGATGAGGGCGACCCCGTGGCGCGCACGCTCTTCTACGGGCCGCTGACCGAGGCGCTGATGGTGGCGGCCGAGCAGCCGGCCGAGATACAGAACGGGCTATGGATTGCGACTCATGACGATGTCGTCGCCTATCTCGACATGATCGAGGGCTGAGCGCCGGGGCACAAGAACCCACCCCCGACCCTTGCCGGACCGGGAGGGGACGAAGCGTCAATAATAGCGATCTTCCTCCCACCACGGGAAAAAGTCGGGCATGTCGCTCGATACCTTGTCGGGATAGACCGGGGCACGTTTTTCAAGGAACGACACCACGCCTTCCTTGGCATCCCCGGCCCGGCCGCGCGCATAAATCGCCCGTGAATCAAGGCGATGTGCATCCCATGGACTTTCCGCCCCTGCCATCCGCCACAACATCTGGCGGGTCAGCGCCACCGATACCGGCGCGGTGTTTTCGGCGATCTCCAGCGCCAGCGCGCGCGCGGCGGGCAACAGATCTTCGGCGGTGTGCACCGACCGCACCAATTTGCCGGCCAATGCCTCATCGGCGCCGAACACCCGGCCGGTCATGCACCATTCGAGCGCCTGCGGCAGGCCAACGAGTTTCGAGAGGAACCAGCTCGACCCCGCTTCGGGAACGATGCCGCGCCGGGCAAAGACAAAGCCGAAGCGCGCTTTGTCCGACGCCATGCGCACGTCCATGGCGAGTTGCATCGTCACGCCGATGCCGACCGCGGGGCCGTTGACCGCGGCGATGACAGGTTTCAGCGACTTGAAGATCCGCATCGTCAGCCGGCCGCCGCCATCGCGAACATCGTCATGGCTGTAATCGATGCTGCCATCATCCCGTACCGGCCCGGCGCGCTTGCCATCCCCCAGTTTCTCATAGTCGAAGGTCGCAGCGCCGGCGCTGAGATCGGCGCCGGCGCAAAACGCCCGGCCGCGCCCGGTGACGATAACGGCGCGGACATTGTCGTCAGCGTCGGTGATGTCGAACGCTGCGATCAGTTCGTGCATCATCCGGGTCGTGAAGGCGTTGAGCTTCGCCTCGCGATCGAGCGTTATGGTGGCGATGGGCCCATCGATTTCGAGGGCGATTTCGGTGAAGTTCATAGTCTTCCTTTCTTCCCCTTTCCGCTTTGCGCAAAGGGCGAGAGGCGCAGCTTCAAAGCGCTTCGATGATCGTCACATTGGCCAGTCCACCGCCTTCGCACATCGTCTGCAGGCCCCAGCGCTTGCCGCGGGCGTGCAGCGCGTGGACCAGCGTTGTCATCAGCTTGGTCCCCGATGCCCCCAGCGGATGCCCGAGCGCGATCGCCCCGCCATTGACGTTGAGCCGGGCTGGATCAGCCCCCAGCACCTGGAGCCAAGCGCCGGGCACAGAGGCAAAGGCTTCGTTGACTTCATACAGGTCGATATCGTCAAGCTTCATCCCCGAACGCTCCAGCGCGCGCTTCGTCGCGCCGATCGGCGCCTCCAGCATGATCACCGGGTCTTCACCGACCACCGTCATGTGATGGATCCGCGCCATCGGCTTGACGCCCAGCGCCTTCAGCCCGCGTTCGTTGACGATCATCACGCCCGATGCGCCATCGCAAATCTGCGACGAAGTGGCCGCGGTCAGTCGGCCGCCCTCCTGGATCAGCTTGACGCCGCGAATCGCCTCGAGACTGGCATCGAAACGAATGCCTTCATCAACGGTGTGCAGCTTGGCCTCGCCGTCATGGGTCGTCACGTTTACGGCCACGATTTCGCGGTCAAACGCCCCGGCGTGCGTGGCGGCGGCACCGCGCCTCTGGCTTTCATAGCCGAATTCGTCGAGCATATCCTTGGTGAGATTATATTTCTTGGCGATCATTTCGGCGCCGGTGAACTGGCTGAACTGGATGCCCGGGTAGCGCGCCTTGATCCCCGGCCCGCCGAAGGGCGAGCCCATGCCGTTGTCGTGGGACAATTTGGCGGCGGCGCCCATCGGCACCCGCGTCATCGATTCGACGCCGGCAGCGATGACGACGTCCATCTGGCCGCTCATCACCGTGGCAGCGGCGAAATGCAGCGCCTGTTGCGAGGAGCCGCACTGGCGGTCAACGCTGGTGCCCGGCACCGATTCGGGCAGGCGCGACGACATCACCGCGTTGCGTGCGACATTGCCCGATTGCTGCCCGAACTGCGACACGCAGCCCATGATGACGTCTTCGACCAGCGCCGGATCGGCACCGGTACGGTCGACCAGTGCATTGAGCACCTGGCCAGCAAGATCGGCAGGATGCCAATCACGCAGCAGGCCACCGCGGCGACCCCCGGCAGTACGGGCGGCGGCAACGATATAGGCTTCATGCATGGTCGGTCTCCCAAATGGCGGCATAACTTCACCTGCCACTTTACGCCAAAGCCGCGCCCCGGCAATGACAGCGGAAATGAGAGGGGCTAGACTGCCCGGCAAATGACCCTTGGGGAATGATGATGCGCAAATTCACGGCTCTGCTGGCGACGCTGCTGCTAACGACGACCGGTCTCGCCGAAGCGGCGCCCAAACCAGCACTCAAGGCCGCCGCCAAGACCGCCGGCAAGCCTGCACCAAAAACCGCCGCCAAGCAGGTCATCAATCCCGTTGTGGCTGTGCCGAAGATCGTGCCGCTGCCCGAAACCGAGGAAGCCGCGCAGTTGCGCCGCGCCTTCGATTTCGCCTTCCCGATTTATGAGATCATGCGCACGCGCAGCACCCAACTCGGCCGCGCCCGCGCCTTTGGCCTGCCCAATGCGGTCAATTTCCTGTTGCCCAAGCTGACCCTCGCCGGTGCCGCCGACCGCGATGTGACGACGCCCAACAACGACACGCTTTACGGCAGCGTCTGGCTCGATCTGTCGGCGGGGCCGGTGGTCGTTGAAATGCCTGCCCTTGCCGGTCGCTACAATTCGGCGGCGCTGATGTCGCTGCAGACCGACAATACCAGCATTGTCGGCACCCGCACCGGCAGCTTGGGCGGTCGCTATGCCTATGTGCCGCCGGGCTATACCGGCGTCGTGCCAGCCGGCGCCGAAGTGGTGCGCAGCGCCACCACCGATGCCTGGCTGCTGATCCGGGTGCTGGTCAACGGGCCGGACGA
>CAJAHV010000069.1 GCA_903939555.1 uncultured Alphaproteobacteria bacterium
AATATCCAGCCGGGTACCGGAATAATAAAAGCGATATAAAAAATCGGGAACCACATCATCAAGCTTACGATCACCCAATAAAACCAATCGCTTGCGAGGCTTTAATACCAATGCCCCCGCTCCCGCCAGTCCCAGTGCGCCGCCAAAGACAATATCTCGACGGTTCATGAGGCTTGCGCCCGAGGCCCGCGCGCAAGCGCGTCGCGCAATGGCGTCAACAGTTTGTCGACAAGAAAAACGAATAACAATGCGGAGGTAAAAGTGACCATTCCCGCGAAGTTGTGCAAATACCCCTGCGCCATCGCATCACCAAAATGATATGTAATCAAAACGAGCGCAGCAACGCGCACACAGTTTGCTGCGATTGCAATCGGCACAACCAATAACAACATTATTATTGAATAACGCAGATTGCTGCCCCGTAATACATATATATAAAACAAACCAATGGCCGAAAGACTAACCAATGAGTTTAATCCTGCACAAGCATCCTCGACAAGCAATTGATAACCAGCGACATACAATGTCACGCCAATGCGGGCGATTGGATAACCAACTTGGGAAAGTCCAGAGGTTACAACTGTCGACACAAATATTTTCAAAGGCTGGGTCACGGTATCTAATATCCAGCCGGGTACCGGAATAATAAAAGCGATATAAAAAATCGGGAACCACATCATGCGCACGACCTTCATGCCAAAATAGGCATGGACGACGCACAATAACGACAACAACAGCGCGGTAACTTCGATGCTGATGAAATCAAAGGCACGACCAAACACATAAGCGGGTATCGCCAACAGCAACCCGACAAACGTCAGCGTCGGATTGCCGGGAGACATGAAAGCCCGCATGTCGGCAGCGCGCCTGAGCACCAGCCACAGGCCGGTTGCGACAACAATCGGACCATGAACACCTGATTCAAGCGACCATGGCCCCCGTGCCATCGAGACAAGTGTCGGCACCAGCATCGCTGCGGCCCCAAGTAGCAGCGGCCAGTGCCGGAATGCCAGCGACTGCCAGTCGATACGTAACACCGGAGCCGGAGCCGCTGTCGCCATGCTCAGAACTCGTTGAGCACAGCGCCGACAACCGGGCAGCGCGCGGCGGCCAGTTGCTCGGTCAGGACACTGACATCCTTGAAAAAGCTGATGTCGCGTCGTGCAACGACAAGAGCATAACCAGCAGCGGCACCGATGGTCAGTGCGTCGGCATTGCTGTTCGATGGTGGCGTATCGAACAGTACCAGATCATATTCACGTAACAGCGTGTTGGTACCGCCACGAAAACGATTTCCCGACAGCAGCTCTTGGGGACGCATCACCGTCGGGCCTGCCGTCATCACCGACAGGCTGGGTAGCACATTGGCGTGTACGACGCGTTCAGGCCGCGCCACCTGCAACGACAGGAAGCTTGACAGGCCAGGCGCCGCAGGGTCGAGCCCGAAGAACTGGTCAATTCGCGGGCTCCGCATATTGGCGTCGATCAGCAAGGTCTTGATGCCCACCTGCGACAATGACGCGGCGAGATTGGCAACAAGATAGCTGCACCCCACACCATCGACCGGCGAAACAAAGGCAAGCCCGCGGCGTCCGGCGCGCATGTGCTGTGCGATAATCTGGGTACGCAGCAGCCGGATCGATTCGGAGCGAATGCTCTTTTCGTCATGAACAACAATCAGTTCATCCGAAACTGCGCGGCGCCGCGTATCTTGCAGCGCCATGCTGTTGATGAGCTGTTCGCGGGCCTGGTCGAGATCGTCGACGGTTATGAAGCCCAGTTCAAGAGCGGCCTGATCGAAATCAAGGCCTCGCTCGGTCTGGTGGACGACCACGCGCGCTGTCTGGTCCTGAGAAAGATAACCAAGTCGCAAAAGCGTGTCGCGGATGGGCGCATCGAAGCCACTGCGACCATCGTCAACACGCGAAACACTGGTTTCGAAGGTGGAAATTTCATCCATTGTCTCGGCCTTTCACTACGCCGGCTGTATCGGATTGTCGCCCGAGCCGCGCCGCGTCAGCAAGCGACGCACAAGGTCCCGCAAGGGCGACGGTTCGACATCCGCGATCACCGCAAGCACCGGCACTTTCGCCACGAACTGCAAATCTTCGGGGCCGCGAATGCGCCGCGCCAAAAGCTCTGTCAGGATGGCGACGATGACCCCCAACGCCGTCCCGAAAGCCAAGGACAGGCCGATGACCTGCGACCAGATCGGGAACGAACGCTGCGCGCCGCCAATCGCATCGCCAAGAACGACAAGGCCGCTCTCCGACATGTTCGACTGCAACTGCAGATCGGCAGTCCGAGCCGCGGACTTCTCATATTCGGCCCGGCGCAGATCGACTTCACGTTGAAGTTGCGCCAATTGGTCAAGCTTGCCCTTCATGCTGAGCACCTTGGACTTCTGGGCATCATATTGCCCCTGAAGCTCGGAAACCGACCGTCGCGACGACCCGCTCTGCGCGGCACCGGCTGCACGAGCCAGTGCCGTTTCCCTGACAAGCTGGGCATTGAGCAGGTTGCGGCGGGCCAAACCCGATTTATAGGTCGGATGCTCGGTTCCCAATCGTTCCGCGGCCTGTTCGAGCTGGTCATTGAGCGTGGCAAGTTGCACCTTCAACTGGTCGACAACCGCCGATGATGTCGCCTGCATGGTGGCTTGGAATTGCTGCTGGCCTTCGCCGCCCTGCAGCGCAACGAGCGCCTGCTGCAGGCCGGCAAGCTTGGTGGTTTCAGCTTCAGCGCCGCTGGCCGCCATAACGATGCCATTGTCCTGCTCGAACTTGGATTTCGCGGCTTCGGCAATCGTCAGCTTCTGCTGCGCCCGTTCGGCCTGCTCGCGATACCAGTCGGCAGTCCGGCCTGCGCTGTCAGTGCGAAACCGCAGGCTCGCTGAAATATACGAATCGCGCAACAGGCTTACAATCTGCTTCGCATCATCGGGGTTGGGAGATTCATAGGTAATTTCAAGAATATTGGACCCTTCGACGACGTTAGCCGACGTATTGGAGATGATGCGCTGGGCACCCCATCGCCGCAGATCACCGGCGCCGCCGGTATCAGCCTGCCAGGCTGCGATCACTGCTGGATTCTGGGGCCAACCGAGACGATCGACAACGTCACCAGCCACGCGATAGTCTTGGATGAGTTCGATCTGTGTCTTTACATAGGTACGGGCGAACCCACCCGAAATGATTTGGCCGGTAACCGGATCCGGCTTGATCAGATCAAGCAACACACGGGCTCGCGCCGGATAGCGTTCCGGCAAGATACGGGCGACAGTGACTGCAACAAGGGTACACGTCAGCAACGTCGCCAAAATAATCCAGCGACGCGCGACAATAATACGCAAAAATTGTATCGGACTCATGAACAGGCTTTCCTGAGGACGCGATAATTGAAAATCAAAACAAACGCTCTTTGATAAGAATGACGTCGTTTTTCTGGATGACGACTGACGGATCAGCGTCAATTTCCTTGGCACCCCCGCGGATCAAGCCGACCTTGCCAGCAGAGCCTGTCGCCGAAACGCCGCCAGCGACCGCAAGCGCTTGGCGCACCGTCATGCCGGGGACGATGGCGAAACTGCCCGCGCGATTGACCTGACCGCTGATGTAGAATTGATCGGCATCGGGCACGAACAATGTGTCGCCCGCGCGCAGCACCGGATTTTTATCCTCGTCACCCCGTACCATGGCATCGGTATCTAACCGCATTTCGGCGGATCCGGCACGGCGCAAAAGCACGTACGTAGCGCCGTTATCTCGAATCCAGCCTGCTTTGAGCATTACATCGAGAGCGCGATAATTACGATCAAGCGCGATGATTCCAGGTAACGCAACCTTGCCGGCGACATTGACAGACTTGCTGACGTAGGAGGCAATTTCGACGTTGACGACCGGCGACTTGAGGAAACCGCCGCCTGTCAACTTGTTGGCAACATTCTTGGCCAGGCTGACATTGGTCAGACCGGCGGCAGTGAGCGTGCCGATCAAGGGCATGACGATCGTGCCATCAGCCTTGATACGTGTCGAAATGCCGGCCTCCGGCTGGCCATAAACAACGATCTGGATGGAATCGTCAGGGCCGAGCACGTAGCCAGCGTCCGACAATTGAGCACTGACGGGCGTTGCCGCGATCACGACGGCGGCAGCCAGCAATGCTACAGAATTCAAAGAAGCTGACATCATGAGGATTCCCTTCCAAAATTTACGCGCAACGACAGGATGGCGGCGAAACTGTCGAAACTGAATTCCACCGGCAGCGACTTTCTTTTCTGATAAGAAAGCTCAAGCCCAAGGGTGTACAATTTCACCGGCGCGTAGCCGATATTCCCATACACGCGTGAAATGTCATCCTGGACGCGGCGCCCGGTGACATTGGGAAGCAATATGCCATTGAAATATTTGCGCTTGTCGAAGGTAGCGCCGCCACCAATACTAATCGCCGAGCCCAGCCGATAATCCAAATCGCCACCGATGCTGGTGAACACCTGATACTGCGCCAAGACGTTGGCACTCGCCTGAACATTGCGGTTCGCTTGCAATGTTGCCGTCAATCGGCTGCTCGGGCGATAGATTATAGCCCCATCATAGCCGAGACCCGAAAACTTCTCGCGGCTAAACGGCGCGAGAACAGCACCGGGCAGCGCGGGTGGCACGGCCGGGCTTAGTTGCAGGACAGTTGTCGGCACGGGGCGAGATTCGAGGTACGAAAACCCCAGGTTGAGCGACAGACGCGAACCAATTTCGCGCTGAAAGCCAAACCGCCCGGACAAGATGTCGAGTGCATCGGTATCGGCATTGCCGCCAGGCAAAATGATAGGCCGGTTCTTGTATTCGATCTTGGTGAGTGCGCCCGATGCACTGAAACGGCCTATGTTACCAAGAGCATAGCTCAGCTGGCCGTTGAAAGCCAAGGAGTTGTAATCCAGCGGTCGGCGTGCGACCGCATCGTTTCGAAACTCGATGCGCCGGACGGCGGCACCAAAGCCCAAGCCAGCCGGCGACTGGCACAAGGCCGTAGCGCCATAGCTGAGTGTTTCCTGAAGATTGGGAACGAGTTCGGCGACTTCGGTGATCAGCGCCTGGCGACTGTTCAAATCAACCGCGGCCGTTGCGGTACAGCGCGACGCAGCACGAATATTGACCCCCGCACCGAGGCTGTACCGATTGCGGTTGAGCTGGTTATTATTGACGTAGATATCGCGGCCGAGAGATCCTGCTACAAAAACCTGCTGACGGCCGATCGGAAGGCCCAGCGAGGCTGATACCAGAGGCGAGATCTGCAAATCGTGGCGCTGGCCCCCATTTGATGGTGTGAAGCCATCGCCCAACCGCAGCATGTTGGAATCATACCGTGTCCGCATTGACGGCCGAATGAAAAAACCACGACCAACGACCGGCGCAACGGTCGTCAGACCGGCGTCGGCGAAACCAGCATCATCGCCCGCAGTGCTGGGAGCCGCATGCGCCGGAGAGGCCATGATGACCACCGCCGCGAGGGCGCTGCCGACACGCGTCAGCGCGTGGTTATTAATAATCATGCAACCTTCAACCCTCCAATGTGCAGCCTGCTACACGTCCAAAACTCATACGGCAACCTGCATCAAGCCACCCCTTCAGCTTTTCGGCATCTTACCAGCATGTTAACGGCACAAGCCTTCAAAAAACTGAAAAAATATGTTATTTAAGTGGTATATCGTATATGCCGATACGACATATGTAGCACGATGTTAATGTAGGACACAGAATGATCTGGAAACGCTGGTTGCGCTCCGAACGCTCGCGGGATGAGGCGGCAACCGAGGAATTGGAACCAAGTCTCGCAACGGTTAACAATGGTCTCGGCTCTTTGGCTGACCAGCCTGAGACCGCTGATGTCGCCAGCATGGTCGCCAGTCCCCGCTTCGGCGGCGAAACGCGCCCGGCCTTCCTCGACACATTGTGGCGCCAGCAAACCGAGATGGCCCGCAACCAAGTATTGCCGCGCTTTGCGGCAACGGCATCAGACGATGTCGACAGTGCAGACATCGATGCCGCGATGTCGCGCCGCAAGCTGGCCCTGCGCGATGCACTGGGCGCATCGCAGCCGGTCATCGGACGCGAGAGCTTCGCCGGACGCCACGACGCCCTGTCGCAATTGATCTCCAGCATCGAACAGCAGCGTGTCCACGTCGTCATCTACGGCGAACGAGGCATCGGCAAGACCAGCCTTTCGCACGTTTTTGCCGAAACGGCCCGCGAGGCGCGCTATCTGGTTCTTTACGGCAGCTGCGGCACCGAAGCTCAGTTCGACACCATGTTCCGCTCGTTTGCGGCACGCATTCCACGGCTTTATCACAAATCGATATTGCCCAATTCGCCGGAAGCAGAAGCGGGTGACCATTTTGATGTGATGCTGGAAGAACATTTCGGCCCACGCGAACTCGCCGAGCTCTTCGCAGAGGTCACCGGCACGCGGGTGATCATCATCCTGGACGAATATGACCGTGTTCTCGACGCATCATTCCGACGAGACGTCGCCGAACTCATCAAGAACCTGTCGGATCGTGCCGCCCGCGTCCAGCTGGTGCTGACCGGCGTCGCTCAGAACCTGGACGAGTTGATTGGTTATGCGCCTTCGATCCGTCGCAATATTGTCGGCTTGCCGATGCGGCCACTGTCGGCCAGTGAAGTCCGCGATGTGATCGCCATCGGTGAAGCGTCGGCAGAAATCCAGTATTCCGACGAAGCTGTTGCGATGGTGACCGCGATGGCTGGCGGTTCACCTTACCTGGTCCGCCTCATCGCCCACCAAGCGGGTCTCGCTGCCCTGAGTGAACGCAAATCGATCGTCGATGAAAATCACGGCAGGGCAGCGGTCGAACGCGTGTTGACCGATTGGAATGCATCGCTCCCACGCCGGGTCCAAGCCAACCTTGGCCGCGACGAAGCGCGGGCGCAATGGCCGCTGCTGGTCGCCGCCGCGCGCGCTGGCAGTTCG
>CAJAHV010000070.1 GCA_903939555.1 uncultured Alphaproteobacteria bacterium
ACGGCACGGTCGCAGCGCAGCAGTTCAGGGGCAGGCGATGCAGGTTTCACGGCGCGGAGCGATATTGGCGGCGACGGGTCTGGCGGCGGCAACGGCGCTGCCGGTGCGTGCTGACGCCGGGTTGGCGGCCGATGGTAACGCCGGCGTGGCGGCCGATGGTAACGCCGGCTTGGCCGCCGATGATGAGGCCGGCTGGGCGCGGATCGCGGCGCAATATCCGGTCACGCGCTCGGTCATCCAGCTCGAAAACGGCTATTGGGGCAGCATGGCGACCCCGGTGCGCGACGCGCATCGCGCCATCCTGGAGCGACTCAACCGCGACAACAGCTGGTATGCGCGCCGGGCGATGGTGGCCGATCAGCGGGTCGTGCTTGCCCGCGCCGCTGCAGCAATGGGGGTGCAACCCGACGAGATCGGGCTGACCCGCAATGCCGCCGAGGGGCTTTCGGCGCTGATCAGCCAGTTCCGCGATGTCGGGCCGGGGGACAGCATCCTTTATTCCGATACCGATTATGAAGCGATGCAGGGGGCCATGGTGTCGCTGGCGCGGTCACGCGGGGCGCAGGCGATCAAGCTGTCGCTGCCGCGGGTGATCAGCCATGACGGGGTTATCGAGGCCTATCGCGCCGCCATTGCGGCGGCACCGCGACTGAAGCTGGTGCTGCTGACGCATATGAGCCACCGCGCCGGCATGGTGCTGCCGGTGCGCGACATTGCGGCCGTTGCCAAGGCGGCGGGGGCCGAAGTCATCGTCGATGCGGCGCAAAGCTTTTACCAGTTCGACTTCAGGCTGCCTGATTTGGGAGCGGATTTCGTCGGGATCAACTTCCACAAATGGGTCGGGGCGCCGGTCGGGGTGGCGGCGATCTGGATCAAGGCGGGGCGGACCGATGCGATCGCGCCGTCACCGGCCGAGGGTGACGACCGCGCCACCGGGGTGCAGGCGCGGGTGCATCAGGGCACAGTCGACTATTCGGCGCAGCTGGCGTTGCCGGCGGCGCTGGATTTTCAGCAGGGTTTCACTCGCCCTGCCAAGCTGGCGCGGCTGCAATATCTGCGCAATCTGTGGGTCAAGCCGCTGCGCGGGTTGCCGGGGCTGGAGATATTGCTGCCCGATGATGCGCGGCTGCACGGGGCGTCAACGAGCTTTCGCATTGCCGGGCGCACCAGCGTGGCGGACAATATCGCCATCACCGATGCCTTGCTGACGCGGTTCAACATCATGACGGTGCATCGTAGCGGGCTGGCCGATGGCAGTTGCATCCGGGTGACGCCGTCGCTGTTCACCTCACCGGCGGAGGTGGCGGCGCTGGTGCCGGCGCTGCGGGTGCTGGTGGGCGAACTGGCGCAGGGCTGAGGCGGGTCAGAACCAGAGGCGCAGCCCGCTGCTGATGCGCCAGCCGCCGGGGTTGTCGCCCGCCGCGCGCGCCAGCCGCGCTGTTTCACCGACCTTGCTGTCATAGACGACTGCCACATAGGGGGCGAACTTGCGGGCGAATTCATAGCGCGCCTGCACTCCGGCTTCGACGCGGGCAAAGCCGCTGGCGGTGCGGCGTTCGGGAACATCGGTGAGATACAGGTCGGCCTCCACCCCCGGGGTGACGATCAGGCGGTTGGTGAGCAGCACGTCAAAGGCCTGACGGGCGCGGACATGCACGTCGCCAGCGCGGCCGATATAGGCATGCAGCTCGGTTTCGAGCAGATAAGGCGCCAATCCCTGCACGCCGATGACGGCATAGCTGCGCGCATCCGGCGCGATATCGTGGCGAAAACCGGCCTGGATATCGAAGAAAGCCCAGACATTGCGGCTGTAAAGTGCCTGGAATTCGCCGCGCTCGGTTGATCCGGCTGCGTGTTCGCCTTCGCTTTTCCACCAGAATTTGTGCTTGTCGCCGCCGATCCAGCCTTCGCCGTCCCACGTCAGTACGTCTTCGCCGCCACTGCGGGCATAGTCAGCGGCGATCCGGGTGAAGCTGAGCAGGCGGTTGTGATGGTGGCCGGTATCGGCTGCGATGGCAGGTGTGGCCAGCAGCGGGGCCACCAGCAGCGCGCGGATCAATGCCCATGGCCCGGCTGGGCGCTGCTGCCGTCGGGGTTGTCGACGCTGGCGACGACCAGCTTCTGCATCATGCCGCTCTCCATAT
>CAJAHV010000071.1 GCA_903939555.1 uncultured Alphaproteobacteria bacterium
CCGACATTGGCGATGGTGACGTCCGACCCCGGCACGATCAGCGCGGCGACCATCGGGAAAGCGGCCGATGACGGGTCACCGGGGACAGTGATGGTCTGGGGGTGCAGTTCTGCCTCCCCCGACAAGGTGATGATGCGGCCTTCGGGCGAGGCTTCGACCGTGAGTTTCGTCCCGAAGCCGGCGAGCATGCGCTCGCTGTGATCGCGCGTCGCGATCGGTTCGATGACCACCGTGTCGCCCGGCGTGTTGAGCCCGGCGAGCAGCACCGCGGATTTCACTTGTGCCGAGGCGACCGGTAGCGTGTAGCGCAGCGCCACGGCGGGGCACAGGCCGGCCATGGTCAGCGGCAGGCGCCCGCCCGGGCTGGCGGTGAAGCTGGCGCCCATCAGCGCCAGCGGATCGATGACGCGCCCCATCGGGCGGCGCGACAGCGAGGCATCGCCGATGAAAGTCGCGGTGATCTTGTGGCTGGCGATCAGGCCCATCAGCAGGCGCGTCGAAGTGCCGGAATTGCCCATATCGAGCGCCACCTGCGGTTGCAGCAGCCCGCCGACGCCGACACCATGGACGCGCCAGACGCCATCGGCGCTGCGGGTGATCTGCGCCCCCATCGCCCGCATCGCAGCGGCGGTGGCGAGCACATCCTCGCCCTCCAGCAGCCCGGTGATGACGGTTTCGCCCACCGCCAGCGCGCCGAGCATCAGTGATCGGTGGCTGATCGACTTGTCGCCGGGCACTGTCACCGTGCCGCGCAAGGCGCCGGCGGCGGTGAGGGAAAGGGGTGTGGCAGGGGTCTCCATAGCGTCGCGCTTTGACAGCGGCGGCGGCGTGTGGCAATGCGCCAGCCTTTCCGGGATGTCAGAAAACGCCTGTTTTGCTGACGCCTCCCCCGGTTACGGAGATAATTGTGGTCAAGGCTGAATGGGGCACCAAGCGTGCCTGCCCGAAGTGCAATACGCGTTTCTATGATTTGGGTAAGGACGAGCCCGTCGCCTGCATCGCCTGCGGCTTTGCCTGGGTGCCCGAGCCGATGCTCAAATCCAAGCAGACGACGCCGTTCGAACAGGCCAAGCCATCGGCGCAGGCCGCAGGCGGTGAAGGCGGTGATTCGGTCGACGAGGATCTCGATCTCGATGCCGCCGAAGACGCCGAAGCCCCCGATGTCGATCTGGGCGATGATGACGATCTCGGCGCCGTGGTCGTCAGCGGCCAAGACGAAGAGGGCTGATCGCGGCGTTGCGGCAGGGCTGGTGGCCGTGTGAGCTTCGCTGCGGTGCGGGGTCGGACACCATGCTGCGGCGGTGATCACCGGCTTTTTCACAAAACCGCGCCGCAAGCGCGATTTATGGTGAAAATCGCTTGCACCTCCGCCGCCTTTGTCTTAACTCGCGCCTCCTTCACCGGGTCAGCCCGGCGAATGACGGTCGTGGGGCGTTAGCTCAGCTGGGAGAGCGCTACGATGGCATTGTAGAGGTCAACGGTTCGATCCCGTTACGCTCCACCAACCGTCACAAGTGAAAAGGCGCTCCCGGCAACGGGGGCGCCTTTCGCGTTTTGCGCCCGGGCCGCGCCGTTTTTTTACCGTGCCGCGCGGGCGGCAACTTTTACGGGGCCGCGCGGGCGGCGGTGCCTTCGCACAAGGTGTGCACGAGATCGCGGCCATGGGTGACGGCGCGCCAGCCGGTCGCGGCGTGCAACCGGGCTATGTCGATGGGCAGTTCGGCAACCGCTGCCGCGCCGGGCTCGATCCGGATATGGCCGGCGGGGTCGCGCTTGAAATAGCCAAAGGCATGGGTGGTCATGTCGGCGGCCGTGAGGTGATGGCCGCTGCCGATGGCCAGATCGACAGGGCGGGGCAGGGCAGCGAGGCGGGCGATGGCATCGACATATTCGGCGGTCCAGCCCCAGTCACGCGGGCCGGGATCGGTAATCACCAGCGCCTCTGGCGAACCGTCCTGCGCGGCGCGCAGCGCGGCAAGCGCGATCCGGGCCGGCAGGCTGTCGGGCCGGCCCAGCCGCGAATCATGTGGTGACAGGATGGCGTTGACGGCGCGGCGGCCGGCATCGCGGCGATAGCCGGCGACGGTGCGTGCCTGGGCGAGCAGCGCCGGGTCAAGGCGCAGCACGTCATGATCGACGATATGGGCAATAGCCGGTGCGCGTGGCGCGGCAGCGGCAGCAGCGAGCACATCGGCGACCAGTGCCGATTGCGCAGCGCTGCCATCGTTGATGGCAAAGACCGTCGCATCCGCCAGATCGGCGGCGAGCCGGGCGGCATCGGCGGCGCCGACCCGGTTGATCGTATCGCCGATGCCGAGCCCGCCAAGGCCATCGGTGGCATCGGCCGGATTGTCGACGGCGTGGATCGCAGCGCCGCGCGCCTGCAGCAGCCGCGCCAGATAGGCGCCGACCGCGCCATTGGCGCCGAGTATGATTGCATGGGCGGGGGTGGAGGGACGGCTGGCCATGCCGTGGCTTTACCACCCGTGGGCAGGGCGGGCCAAGCCTGCGCCGCGAGCGGGTTGCAGCGGGCTGTTGCCGGCGTTATCTGGCAGGGATTGTCAGATGATTATCAGGCGCGCGGAAATGATGCTTTTTCGATTGTTC
>CAJAHV010000072.1 GCA_903939555.1 uncultured Alphaproteobacteria bacterium
CAGCAGCCCCGAAAGGCGGAAGCGACGCGGCGCCAGCATGTCTGCTGCCGCAAATTGCACCAGTTCATCGCCAATCAGCGCCAGATTGGCACCGGCAAGAACGGCAGCCTCGCTTGCCGGCTGCAACCACATGGCGTCGGACAGGAGTTCGACATCGACCGACGAGAAGCGATCCCAGCCAGCAATACAGCCTGGCGGCAGGTCGCTCGCAGCAACGCCTTGCACGCCGCCACCAATCATGCCGGCGGCCTGGTAGCTAAAACCGCCATCGCGGCTGATCGCAAGCGGCGCCCGGCGCCAGCCCGGTGCGGCACCAGCAGCCGCCAACCACAGCCGGGGCAACGCGGGCGCCTCCCCCGGGAGGGGCGGCAGGTCGAGGCAAAGCACTTCGGTCGCGCCCGCCGGCTGACTGGCAAAGGCCAGCGCCCGCCCGCCATCGGCCGGCTGCTCTGGCGCAAACCCGATAGCGGCACGCTCAAGCTCCAAATGTACCACAAAGGCTTCGAAACGAGTGGCGCGCACCCGCCAAAGCCGGTCTTCATCGGCAAATCGCACCTGCATCCCGGGCCGGATACCGACGTGACGCCACGGCAGCCGGGCACTGGTCTGCAGCCGGACAGCCTCGGCGCGTGCCAGCAGCACGGTCGCCAACCGCTTCGCGAGCGTCGCCGGCATGGCGCTGGCGATGACATGCTGCACAAGCGCGCCCGGCGATCCGCTGCGGGCACGCTGCAAACCCGCCTGATAGGCCCGGTCACCATCAAAATAGCTCAACTCGACAACGGCCACCATTGTTTCGCCACCTTGCCGCACAAAACGGTCGCGACCGGACGCGCAATCCTGGCTGCACGCGTGTCGGTCCGTCGGCGGTAGCTCGACATGGGCGTCGGTATCGCCGACCAGTTCCAGCCCGTCACCGCTGGCCACCGCGGCGCCGGCGATCGCCACAAGTGGTGCAATGTTGTCAGCGACACTCCCGGTACGGGCCGCAACATGGCCAGAGATTGCCGGAAAGCGCCCGCTGACAACGGCAAGCGCTCCGTTTTCGCCCCTCGACAGTCGCCGCAGCGCCGCACCCATGTCGAGCCCATCATCACCGCCGGCAATGATCTCGAAGGTAAGGTTGGGGATCCGGTTGCCGAACTCAGCCAGCGGGAGATCCTCGAACACGACATAAGCAATGCCGCGATAGGCTGGAGCCGATTTGCCACCCTCTGCTGAGGCGATCAGGGGATCAACCGCCTGTGTCTCGCTACCCGGATAAAGCCGCATTGTAACGGGGCTGGCGAAAGTGCCGGCATTGCTGCGGATCTCGGTGCCGTCGGCCCAGACGCGACCGATGGCGGTGATCGGCCCGGCTACCAGTGCAACCGCGAAAGACGCCCTGTAAGCATAGCCGGTGCCGCCACCCTTGCCGCCGCCGGCGGTTTCGATGATGCCACTTGACCAGACCAGATTGCCGGCGACCCGCATGCGGCCGACGACGACCGGGATCGGCTCGCCATAGGCAGCGCTCTGCACCTCGAGATTGCCGACCCGGCCACCGTTGCCGGTGCCGCCCGCCAGGCTGCGATCGAGCAGCCCGCCGGCGATGCTGCCGAGCAGGCCACCGATTGGCCCGCCGAAGACACGGCCAATGCTGCCAAAAACCAGGGTCGCCATTGTCAGCGCGCTCCCATGAAACGCCAGGCGGCGAGGCAGGGCCAGCCCGGATCGAGAGGCCCTTCGACGACGCGGCCAAGCCCTGCATGCGCCTGGACCACCCCGGCGGGCGTCATGATGGCGAGGTGCAACAAGCGCGGCGCCGGCGAAAGCACCAGAACATCGCCCGGCAACGGCAGCGCCACCCGCTGGCACCCGGCAAGGTGCAAGGCAGCATCGAGCAGCGCATGATGATCGCCGCCCAGCGCATAGACCGGCACCAGCCCGGCATCGACCGCCCCGGCAACCAGCACGAGGCCGACACAATCAAGGCCAAGCCCGGGCACACGGCCATGGGCGCGAAAGCGGGTGCCGAGGCAGGCGCGGGCCGCAGCGACAATCTCTGGCCAGTGGCGACCAGCCAGCGGCGCGTTTGCTTCGGTCATGATCAAATGCTCCAGGGATCAGGCGGAGGCGAAACGGGTCAGCAGATCGTTGCCCGGGACATGCGGTTCGCCGCGAAAATTGGCAGCATTGTCGAAACGGTCGACACAGGTGGCAAAGCGCTTGTCACAACCTTGCAAAAGTTCGACGAGGCTGCCGGCAGCCGCCGCCAGAGCGCTGTTACAAAGCAACTGGTCTCCGTTTACGGCCTGGATATGCGCTTCCAGTCCGCTAGCGGGGCCGGCGAGCACACGAATCCGGCCTTCGCGAAAGCTTTCGGCCGCCGCGGCACCGACATCGGCCAGCGTCACAGCGCGCCCTTCGATCGCCACGATGCGGGTCCGCAGCGTTCGTCCGCGCAAATCGACCCGGCAACGCCGGTCCCCCAGTTCGGCCCGGCATTCGGGGGAGCAGCTTTCCACCAATGTCGCCGCGAGCGCCGCCGTCTGACCGCGCAGGCCGACAGTAAAACCCGCATCGGGGCCGCTGCCGGCCTCGACATTGCCGAGAGTGCCGCGCGCGAGCAATTGTTGCGCGGCATCCGGTGCCTGCCAGTCCACCATGAAGATCCGCACCGCGGCGCCGTCGAAGCGGCCCTCGACCAGATCGACAGCGCGGATCGCATCGGCGCTGAGCGCGCCCGCGACATCCATCACATCGACATCGAGCCCGTCGCTGGCGACCACCGCCGAGGGTAAAATCCCCGGCGCACTTTCATAATCCAGCCCCATGACGCGCAGCGTCCGGTCGTGGGTGGTGAAACCCAGTGCGACGCCATCACGGCGAATGATCTGCCAGCAGATGGCCAGCGACGTCAATTCTGCGGCCAGCCGGTCACCAAGTTCGGGATATACGATCGCCATCGCCTCAATCCTCACGCAATTCGACGAGCGGGACGCTGGGCAATTCACCCGACCGCCACCCGGCAATCGACACATCGATACGGTCGCTGGCAAAACGCACCGGCACGTCAAAGGCGAAACCGGCACTGACCTGCGCGCCGGGCCGCAGCGCCTCGTCGAAATCGACGTGGCCACCGGCACCAAGGCGCCAGCCACTGCTGCGTTCGATGCCATCAATGGCGATGCGAACGGTGCCGACGACGGGACGTGTGATACGGCGACGTTGCGGATCGGCACCCTCGCCATAAAACTTGACCAGCGCAAACCGCGTCAAGCCACCGTTCCCGGTACCAATCGGCTGGTCGGTCGGCGTGACAGGGCCGCCCAACGCAGCCGAGCTGTTATCGAGCGGATCGTTGAAACGAAAACCATGCGCTTGACCGCGCCGCGCCCGGAAAAAGTCGATCAGTGTGCCGAGATCGGTTTCGGAACGCAGGCCGAGCCCGGCATCATAATTGAGCCGGGCATCGCTCCACTGGCTGTTGCGCTGTTCATGGCCGGAGCCGGTGACAACCACCTGTGTTGAAAAGGCCGGGCCTCCGGCGGCGCCATAGCCCAGCTGCAACGGAAACAGCACGTCATGAAAGGCGGTCACAACTTCATCTCCTTCTTCATCGAGCGCAAATACGGTGAAGCCGTCGCGTGCCACCTGAGGCCAAGCCCAGACAAAGGTATCGGCGATGCCACGGGCCAGCGCCGCAGCGGCCGCGCCGGCAATCGGCCGCCAGTCGGTCGGGCGGGTGGCAAAGCCCGCAAAATAATGCTGGCGCTCTAGGGGGTAGCCAAGCCTGTCTGCAATTGTGGCGCGCGCGCGCGCCTGGCCGCCGAAATCATCGAGTGTAACAAAATCATAGTCTTCGAGCTGAAGCACATCGAAGGCCGGATGCGCCCAGGCGAGCGGTAGATTGGCACGGATCAGTTCGGGCGCGGCACTGTTGAGCACTTGCGGCGCATAGAACAGCAGCAGCGTTTCAACCGCCGGGACGGCCACGCGCACAGCATCGCGCAGCGCCAGCGTCGCGCGGCCGAGCAGGCCGCCGCACCAATCGAGCCAAGCCCGCGCCCCGGCATCGGCCGGATGGCGGATATCGCCGATGACCGGCGCCGACAGCCCGGTTTCGGCATCGTGCAGCGCCAGCGTTGCCGCATCATAAAGGCACGGCTGCCAATCCGGCCCGACCCACCACCAGGGCTCGCCGGTCTGGAAACGCGGCGCTGCCCCGGCGGCAACCGCCATTTCGGTGAAAACCACCGCCACTGCCTGCAACCAGGCCATTGCCCCCGCATGCGCTGGCGACAACAGGGTCGATGGCAGCAGATAGCCAGTCGTCGCGCGGCGGCCATCAGCCGCACGCTGCGCCCAGCCAGCGGGACAATATTGGTCGAGCAGTTCGAACGACAGCGACACGATGGGTTGCAGGTCAAGCGCCACGGCGCGAGCAAAGAAATCGCGATGCCAGGCCAGCGCCGGGCCACACACCGGCACGGCGGGATCTGCCAGATAGGCCCCGGCTGCCGCATCCCAGCACAGGCCGGGAAAATGGCTCATCCCGACATACTGGACCAGCGATCCGCGGTAGCCGAGCGCGAAGATCGCTTCGACCAACCGCTCCGGCGTCTGGTTATAGCTGTCGTCATAGCCCCCGGTCATGCGCAGCGGGTGCGGCGGCACAAAGGCATCGCCAATGCGCAGCATCGACCCCGGCCCGTCGCACCTGATCGCCTCCAACCGCACCTGCGCTGCCGCCGGGGCCGGCAGCGGCGTCGCGCTTCCGTCATGACCGGGCGGCACCAGCGACAGGAACATGCGGTCGATATCGCCGGCGAACACCCGGTCGGCTTCCGCCGGCAACAGGAATCCGCCGTCGAGCCTGTCGAAATCGAGCACGACTAAGGCGTCGTCGCCGCTGCCTTCGGCATAATGCCACAAGCGCACATACCAGATGCGCGGCACACCCTGGGCGTCACGGCCTTCGATCGTCAGCACCGGGCCATTAACAGCGTCGAGCGGCTGCACCGCGCCGCTCGAGCGCCAACGGAACGCCAGCGTCGTGCCACGGTAATCGCGGTCGGTCGCCAGCGCCAACAAGGGGTGGCTCCAGCGATCGGCCGATTCCCAGATCAACCCGGCAAGATCGGCCCGGGTCAGAAAGGCAAGGTCAACGACCAGCGTATCGGCGCCTTCAGTGGTCACCGCCGCCATCATCGGACGCGGAAAATCGACCGTCCAATAGCGCGGATCGAAACGCTTGCCCCAGCGCGTGCGCACCGGCGCATCGGGGCCGGCCAGCCAATGCCGGATCATGCCCCGGCCCTTTGCAAGGCCTGGCGCACGGCGCGTGCCACCTGTGTGCCGGTCTGCTGCATCAGCGCCGGGGTGGCATCGCGGGCGGCAGCGACATTGATCGTCACCAAAACCGTCCCGCCCCGGCCGCCGGCCATCGTCTCGACGCGCCCGGCCGCGGTCGGCACGAACAATTCGGGGCCACGCTCGCCGACCATATAGGCACTGCCCGATGTCACCGGGCCGCCGGTCGCACGCCCGGGCACGCCGCCGAACAGGCTGCCGATGCTGCTCGTCAATGCGCCCGCCAAGCTGCCGCTCCCGCCGAAAAGCGCGCCGATATCGGTGCGCAGCGCACCAGCAGCGATATCGGCAAGCGCCGACAGCGCCACCCGGCGCAGATCTTCAAAACCGAACTTACCGGTCACCGCAGCGCGGGCCAGCGCACGTTCGATACCGGAGCCGGCGCGGTCGACCCCCTGCGCCAACGGCCCGTCTAGCTCGCGCCGGATATCGCCAACCCCGGCCATGAAGCCGGCTGTATCGGCGCGCACGCGGATCACCAGCGTGTCGAGCTCGGTCGCATCAGCCTGCATCTGGAAACTCCTTCATCAACCGGGCGAGCAGATCGCCCGTCGCCGGCGCACCATCACCAGCGACATCGAGCCCCAGCGCGGTGCGCAGTTCGGCCGGCGTCGCCGCCCAAAATTCGGCCGGACGCCAGCCGAGCAGCGCCGCCGCCACCCGCGCCGCACGCCGCGCCGCGCCTGCAAATTCGCTCATCGTCCGGCCAGCACCTGGCCGAGCAGCGCGCGCAGCGCCGGGGTGACATTGGCTAGCCCCGCCGCCACCAGCCGTTCGCCCAGAACGGCGCGGTCGAGCCCCGCCGGCGGCACCAGGCAATGCCAGAACAGCGCGGTCATTTCGGTGAGTGTCATCCCGCCGGCGGCCGCGCGTTCGACAAGCGCAAACAACGGCCCCAGTTCGGCTTCGGCGGCAACCAGCGCGGCAAACCCCGGGCGCAGGCAATAATTGTCATCGCCCAGCACAAGCGCGACTTCGCCGCGCACGGCATTGGCGATGGTCATGCCGTCACCACCGCGCCCGAGCTTTCGAGCGCCAGCGTGTAGGTGCGTTCACCATTGAAATCACCGGCATAATCGAGCCGGGTGATCAGGAACTTGGCTGTCACCGTGTCGCCGCTTTCAAAACTGATGCGGTAATCGTCGATCACCCCGCCGAGCGCATTGGCCTTGACGCGGCTTTCCGCCGCCGAGCCGGTGAACACGCCGGAACCGCTCAGCGAAACCGAACGCACCCCGGCCCCCGACAACAGCTCGCGCCAGCCGCCCGAACCCTGGTTGGTGACCACCACGGTCTCGGCATTGATGCTCATCTGGGTGGTGCGCAGTCCGGCGACAGTGGTGAACTGCGGCGGGGTTGCGCCATCGCCGACCTTCAGCAGGAAAGCGCTGCCTTTTTCCATTGCCATATCTTTGTCCTTTCACGAAAAAAACCTGCACGACGGCAGGCCGTTCAAACCACGCGGCTGCGCAGCCGGAATTCGACGATGCCCTGGCTCCAGCCTTCGGCATCGGTCAGCACCAGCGTGCGCAGCAACCGGGCCGACACCAGCAGATGGCCGTCGCGGTTGCCTGCCAGCGCCGCCAGCCGGGTTTCGACCCTGCCCATGATCGCCTTGGCACGCGCCGCGCCCGGCCCTGCATCCCAGACGTTGATCGCGATGCGATGTTCATGGCCGGTTTCGGTCTTGGTGCTCCAGTCGCTGACCAGGTCACTCCCGATAACGAGATAGGGCGGCGGCGCATCGGCCGGCGGGCCATCATGAACGCCGGTGATGCCATCGATACCAGCCAGCGCGGCCACCAGCAGGCGCTGCATTGCCAGACTGGCACTCATGGCTGGTCTCCCTGTCCATGGTCGCCGGCGATCAGCGCCCGCAGCCGCGGGTCGGCAGCGCGGCGACGGCTGCCGAAGGCGCGCACGACAAGGCCATGGCCGTGCAGCCGCACATCATCGGCGATGGTCACGGTGATACCGGGCAAGCCTGCCGCCCGTGCCGCCAAGGCCGAGTTCGCGACCCCGGCAGCGGTTTCGCCGCGCGCGGTCGCCCGGGCCAGCAGGCCCGCCCAGATGCTCGCCCCGGTCATGCCTCGCGCGCCTCGCAGCGCAGCATGATGCGGTCACGCCGGCGCGGATCAGGCTCCATCGCCAGCACCACGAGCAACAGGCCATCCCAGCGCAACCGCGAGGTCAGGCCCACCGCCACCGGCTGGCGCAGCGTCACCCGCCAGCGCCGCCGCGAGCGCCGGGCTTCCCCGTCACCACGGCCGGCGCCATCGGGCTCGATCGCCGCGAGCCGTTCCGGCCCGGCCTGCCAGTGCCCGACATCGGCACCGGCGTCGTCGCGCGCTGCCACCCACGCCTCGATCACGACGCGCTCGCAGAGCGCGCCGGCAAATTCATCAGCCATGATCATTCCTTCAGTTGAGGCGCAGCCGTCGCCAGGGCCGCCACAGCGCCACCACCGCTGCGGGCGGCGGGCCGGCATCGGCGGCATCGCGATGGCTGAACAGATGCGCCACCAGCCGTATCAGCCCCTGCCGCAACGGTTCGGGCACGCCGTTCCAATCGGGCCCCAGCCCGGCGCGAAAGCGCACCACCGGGGGCGCCCCCGCCACCGAACCACACAGACGCACCCAGCCGCACCCGGCCGGATCGATATCGCTTTCAAAAGCGCTGCCGGGCAAAGGGGTGTCGCCCTGCAGGATGCCGGTGATGGCAACCACCGGCAGTGCACTGATGCGTTGCCAATGGCTGGCCAGCGCCAGCCGCTGTTCGCCGTCACGCACGACAAGCCATTGCCCGGTAAAGGCCTCGCACAAGGCCATGGCGGTGCGGATCAGCCCCGCCAACAGGGCATCGTCATCATCGCGCTCGAGCCGCAAATACGCCTTGCATTCCGCCAGGCTGACCGCCAGCGCGCTGGCGCCTCGGGACAGGGTCAAATCCGCCATCACTGGTTCTCCACGCGCAGGACAAGCGTGCGTTCATCGCTGCGGCCGTCTGAAAAGATCACCCGGTTGGTGACGTGGTAAAGTTGCCCCTGCTGCCCGCCGCCCAGCGTGGCGACGCTGCGCAAGGCTTCGCGGACACTCGCCGCCACCGTTACCGCGTCGCTGCCGCCCGGCGTTACCGCCCAGGTCGATTCGACCAGTGTTAGGCCGGCCGGCACATTGGCCGACCAGTCGATGGCAAAATCGATCATTGCCATCGGGTCCTTCAAGAAGATCGCCACCGATCATCCTCCCTCGCTGTCAGGTAAAACCGGCCGTCCGGGCCGTGCGCTGGGCATCAGACCGGCGCACCGATCTCGATCGACCAGCCGGCAATACTGACCTGCCCACCGACAACCAGCGCCTGCGCGGGGCACGTCGTGACGTACAGCAGCCGCGACCCGGCAACATCGAGGAGCGCGATATGATCGGCGGTGCCGGCCGCAAGTGCCGCGAGGCCGGCCTTGGCAGCGATCATGACCTTGCGGCCCGACACATCGCCGGTCGCGAGGCTGAAATCGCCGGGGCCGAGCGCGGCCTGCACCAGCTTGCCGGCGTCGGCCGCGGCAAAGCTGGCTGGCTGGCCATTGAGCGCGATGAGGCGGGTGGCGGCAGCGACGATATTGAGGCTGCCGTCGATGACGTCGTTGCTTGCGAACTTGGACATGTCAGTTTCCTTCTTTCACGAGACAAAAAGAGTCGTTGCAATGCGATCGGGTACCAGCGTGCGTGCTGCGGGCACTGCCGGCACCACAGGCCCGGCGATGACGCGGCCGGCAGCGGCCCGTTGCGGATGTGCGGACGTGACCGGCAACAGCCATTCGGCAACCGCATCGGACATCAACAGCGATGCCATGGCGCGGTTCGGCATGGACGCCGCAAAGACAGCCAGCGTGGCCGTCCAGGCAACCGATGCCGGCGCTGCACGCTGGCCGTGGCCGGCACTCGCCGGTGCAAGGGCGCCCGTCCACGACAGCAGCAATGCCGCCACATGCTGGGCATGCGCGGCGCCGGCGGGCATCAGCAGCGCCGACCCCGACAGGCCGGGCGAACCGGCGAACTGCCCCGACCGCACCGATGCCGGCGCGACAAGGCTGTCGGCCCGCTCGATCGCCCCGGCCGCGCCGGAACCATCATTGCGCCGCGCATTGCCCAGCAGATCGAAACCCGTCACCGCGCGCCCGGCCGGAATGCGGTCGAACAGCGCCGCACGTGGCGCATAATCCCCGGCGGCCGCCAGGTTGTTGCCAACCGCCAACGACGTGTCGTTGACCCACAAATTGCCATAACCGACATTGACCTGCGACAGCGGCGGCATGGCATCGCCATTCCACGCAGTCGGGCTGGTGCCGCTTTCATTGTTGGCGCTGCTGTCACCCGAAACAATGCCAAAGCGGGCATTGCCGAAACGATAGGCAAAAGTGCCGGTGCGGTTGCCCGAAGCGCCGCCAGCGCCGGCAAAAGTATCAGCCTTGGTGTTCAACTGCGATGCAGCAATGCCGATGTCGCGCACTTCCTTCAGCACGCGGGTCGATGCCGCCTCGTTATACGGGCCGTTGGCGCGCGCGCCGGCCAGGCTCAGATAGGCCCGGTTGACGTTGGCGACGGCGGGCTGATCGACCGGCCCCGTCGCATAATCCGAACTAAGCTGGAATGTCGGACTTTCGCCAACCCCCAGGACACCCGCCGTCGCCCCGGTGCGTACCTTGCGCAACAGCACATTGACCCAACTTTCGCCGCGCACCCCGATGGCGCGCGTATGGCCCGCCGTGACCGTGACGCCAGCCGTGCCGCTATCATCGCTGTCGATACGGACGTTGTGAACCATGCGGCCCTTGATTTCGGGAGAGGCGCCAACCGGCAGCGATACCAGCGTGCAGCGCGGCAGGTGGCAGCCGATGACCGAAACGCCATTGCAATCGGCCCTTTTGCTGTTCGCCGAATTGTCGATCGTGCAGCCGTGTAACTGCACCAGCCCGGCGAACAGGCTGGCGTTGTTGATGATTACATCGTCGCCAAAACTGGTGAAGCTGTTGCGGTGCAGCCAGCGATACCCAGAGCGCGAAAACACTGCATTGGCGTTGTCGTTGTTGCCGGTGCCGGCGCAATCGCGGACAACCAGATAAATTGCAGCGGCTTTTGTCTGTTGCGTGGTCGAAGCGCCTACTGAGGTGCCATCGACCACCGTATGCGTCAGACCCGCCACGCCGGGGAAAATACCGATGCCATCAAGTATTGTGCGGGACGGCACAGTTCTTGCTGTCGTGGGGGCTATCCCATTGGTCGTCAGGCCGGTATCCGAAATAGCCGAGCCAACCTCGCGCGTGATGCCGAAATACCCCAGACCCGGC